>CALFDL010000249.1 GCA_937950415.1 uncultured Collinsella sp.
GAGCATAAGTCAGCGAGCGGGTCGCATTTGTGACAAGGTGACGTGAAACGAAAGGGCGCTGACCTTTTGGTCGCGCCCTTGAAGTTGAACGTCAGATTGTCCAAATGCGGCCCGCACAGTGTCGGCAGGTCCGCCGTTCGGTAGAACGGCGGAACCAATGGGTTTGGTAAAACCGCGTAACTAAAGGCGTATCCTACAGCGCTTCGGCACAACGTTTGCAAATATGCGCGTGGCCGTTGTACTCGCCGACGGTGGTGCGATAGTTCCAGCAACGGTCGCAGCACTCGCCCTCGGCTGCCTCGATGGCAACGGAGAGTTCCTCGCCCTGGGTCAGCTTAACATCGGAGACGATGTAGAACTCGGCCAGGTCGACGGCCTTATCACCGGTCAGCAGCGCGTACATCTCGGCGGGAACAACCGCCTTGACGCGGACCTGCTGGCTCTTAGTGAAGGTACCGGCAGAACGGGCATCCTCAAGGGCCTTGGTCACGGCGCTACGGAGCTCGAGCGAAGCCTCGAGCACGCCCTCGAACTCATTGGCCTCGTCGACCGTGATGGGCGACTTGTACCAATCGAGAAGCGCGGCGTACTTCTGGTGATCGACGCAGCCGGCGGGCGCATAGGCCATGGCCTCGTCGACGGTGTAGGACAGGATCGGCTGCAGGTCGCGCATGAGCATCGAGAAGAGCTCGGCCAGCACGGTCTGGGCGCTGCGGCGCTCGAGCGAGCCGGGCTTGTCGCAGTACAGACGGTCCTTCAGGGCGTCGAGGTACACGTTGGAAAGCTCGGTAACCACGAAGTCGTAAAGCGCACGGTAGGCGCGCGGGAACTCGTAACAAGAGTAAGCGTCGTCGACCTCGGCCTGGACCTGGGTCAGACGGGCAACCATGAGCTTGTCGAGCGGCAGCAGGTCGGCAAAGGCGACACCATCGGTCTCGGGCTCAAACTGACCCTCGAGCTCGGAGAGCAGGAAGCGCAGCGTGTTGCGGAAACGACGGTAGGCATCGGACGTACGAGCGAGGATCTCGTGGTCGATGGAAACGTCGGAGCTGGTGTCGACCGAGGCAACCCACAGGCGGATGATGTCCGCGCCCATCTCGTCGCAGACCTTGTTGGGGTCGATGACGTTGCCGAGCGACTTGGACATCTTACGGCCCTGGCCGTCGAGGGTGAAGCCCTGCGAGACGACCGCCTTGTACGGAGCGTGGCCGTTGGCGCCCACCGAGGTGAGCAGCGAGCTCTGGAACCAACCGCGGTGCTGGTCGGAGCCCTCGAGATACACGTCCGCCGGATACTCCAGCTCGGGGCGATACTCGCATACGGCCTTCCAGGAGACGCCGGAGTCCCACCACACGTCGAGGATATCCTTATCGGCCTTGAGGTGATGGCCGCCGCACTTGGGACAGACGCAGGCCTCGCCCAGGTAGCTCTCGGGAGCGTCGGTGAACCAGGCGTCGGAGCCCTTCTCGTGGAAGAGCTTGATGACAGCGTCGAGCGTAGCGTCGTTCATGACCTTCTCGCCGCAGTCGGCGCAGGTGTAGCTGGGGATAGGCACGCCCCAGTTGCGCTGACGGCTGATGCACCAGTCGGGACGCTGCTCGACCATGGCGCCGATGCGGTTGGCGGCGTGAGCCGGATACCACTTGACGTTCTCGCGGACCTCTTTGCCAGCCTGCTCACGCAAACCGGTCTTGTCCATAGAGACAAACCACTGGTCAGTAGCACGGAAGAGCACCGGGTGCTTGCAGCGCCAGCAGTGCGGATAGCTGTGCGTGATCTTCTTCTCGAGGACCAGGGTGCCGCGCTCGTGCAGGAACTCGATGATGTGCGGGTTGGCCTCATCGGTATCCATACCGCTGAAGGGGCCACCGGTGCCAAACTCCTCGCCGGTGTAGAACTTGCCGTCGTCATCGACCGGCATGCAGATGTCGGTGATGCCCTCCTTGAGGCAGGCAAAGTAGTCGTCACCAAACGCAGGTGCCATGTGGACGATACCGGTACCGTCATCGACACCGACGTAATCGGCCAGCAGCGCAACGCCCTCGACACCGTCAAAGATCGGCTGCTTATAGTGAATGTGATGGAAGGTCTCGGCGGGAACCACATAGGGCTTGCCGTCGACCACAACCGGGGTGTACTCCCAGCCAAACTCCTCGCAGCACTTGGGAGCCAGGTCCTCGAGCATGACCTCGGCACGGCCCTCGTGCTCAACGGCGACATAGGCGGCGCCGGGCTTAAGGGAAACGGCCTGGTCGGAGGGAATGGTCCACGGCGTAGTCGTCCAGATGATAAAGTCGACCGGGCCGTCGAAGTCCTCGAGGCCGGCGGGCTTGGAGGTCATCTCAAAGCGCACGAAGATGGACGAGCTCGTCTCGTCGGAGTACTCAATCTCGGCCTCAGCAAGTGCGGTATGGCAGTGCTTGCACCAGTGGACGGGCTTGTGACCGCGATAGATCATGCCCTTGTCGAACATGGCCTTGAAAACCTCGATGTCGGCGGCGTCATGCTGGTGATAGAGCGTCAGATAGGGGTTGTCCCAATCGCCGAGCACGCCCAGACGACGGAAGCCGGCCTTCTGCAGCTCGATGTTCTCGACGGCGAACTCGTTGCAGAGCTCGCGGATCTTAGCCGTGGAGGTCTGGTTGAACTTCTCGGTGCCGAGCTTCTCCTCGACCTTGTGCTCGATCGGCTGGCCATGGCAGTCCCAACCGGGGACGTAGGGAACCTCATAGCCCTGCATCATCCAGTAGCGGTTGATCATGTCCTTGGAGATCTTATTCATGGCGTGGCCGATGTGGATCGGGCCGTTGGCGTACGGAGGGCCGTCGTGCAGCACGAACTTCTTGTGACCCTCGTTCTTCTTCAGAACCTGCTCGTAGACCTTGTTGTCCTGCCAGTCCTTGAGTCGCTTGGGCTCGGACTTGGAAAGACCGGCACGCATGGGAAATCCGGTTTTGGGCAGATTCATCGTCTGCTTGTACTCGTTTGCCACGGTACCCCTTTCATGTCGTGGGCGCGCACGCCCTCTGGGCACCAAAAAAGCGCCCGTCCCTACAAGCTGGGACGAAGCGCCATAAAACGGGCTGCATGCCCGTAAAAGCTCTTCGCTTAACCACCCAGCTTAGATGCCCTCGCCCGCGTGATAGCGCGCTCGCATCCGTTACTCGGCTGGCCTGTATCGACGACCATCTCGGCGATGTCTACTAAGACGAACCTGCGCGGCACGTCCGTTGGGACCGCAGCTCCGGGGTGATTTTCATCGGTCGCATGCGCGGGTTCTCAGCACTCCCCGCTCTCTGTAGCATGCGGATGGCCGACTACTCGTCCCCATCAACGCTTATGCGGAGTATGCTAGCACGTTCCGTGCCGGCGAAAAACCCTCAACACTGGTTTTATACGTTCAAAATTTCTTGCGGCCGTGGACCTTCTCTTGGAGCAAAATACCTGTAAGCACTTTATCGAACGAAAGAAGGTACCTATGCGCACAATTGGAATGAGCGACTATACCGTCGGCGAAGACTGCTTTGACGAGCTGCCCGGAGCGCTGGCCGAATACGGAGCGACCAAGGTCGCAATCATCGGTGGCAAGCGGGCACTGGCCGCAGCACTTCCCGGTATCGAAGGTGCGCTGGCGGGTACCGACGTCGAAATTCTCGAGACGCGCGTCTACGGCACCAACAGCACACGCGCCAATATCGCCAAGGTCGTAAGCTCCCCCGCCTGCCAGGAAGCTGACGTGCTCATCGCCTGCGGCGGCGGCAAGGCGCTCGACACCGTGAAGACCGCAGCTATCGAGCTCAAGAAGATCGTCTTTACGGTGCCGACGATCTGCTCCAACTGCTCGGCCGCGACCGCCATTGCCGTCGTCTACAACGACGACGGCTCGCTCGAGGGCTATTCGTACCCCAACCGCCCCGCGCACATCTTCATCAACCCCAAGATTATCGCCGAGGCACCGGCAGAGTATTTCTGGGCCGGCGTGGGCGATGCCCTGTCCAAGCAGCCCGAGGTCGAGTACGCCACGAGCGCCGGTAACCTGGAGCACACCGCCGGTCTTGGCCTAGCACTCGCGCACACCTGTTCCGAGCCGCTGTTTACCTATGGCGTGCAGGGTCTTGAGGACGTGCGCCAGGACCAGTCGACCGAAGCCGTCAAGCAGATCGCGCTCGACATCGTGGTCAACACGGGCTATGTCTCGAACCTGACCAACCAAAACGATTACTACTACAACTCGAGCGTGGCGCACGCGTTCTACAACGCTTCCTGCAGCATTCCGCGCGAGGGCTCCTACCTGCACGGTGAGGTCGTGAGCCTGGGCGTGCTGGTGCTGTTCGCCTACACGGGCGACACCGAGAACCTTAAGCGCTACGCCGCCTTCAACAAGCAGATGGGCCTGCCCGTGACGCTTGAGCAGGTCGGGCTATCCGAGGCCGATATCCCTGCCCTGTGCGAGTACGCGCACGCCACCAACGAGTGGAAGCAAGGAAACCCCGAGCCCTTCACGGACGAAAAATTCGCCGCCGCCATCAAGGCCGCCGACGCTTACGGCCACACGCTCTAGGACTGGCCCAAAACAACCACAAAGGAGACAGGCACCTTTCTGGTGGTTGTTTATTGCTCCGGCATTCAGTTCGTACTCGAACCCGATTCTTTACGAGAAAGGGTTCGGGTACGTTTTTTGT
>CALFDL010000250.1 GCA_937950415.1 uncultured Collinsella sp.
AAGCGGACATGGCTCAGTTGGTAGAGCACAACCTTGCCAAGGTTGGGGTCGCGGGTTCGAGCCCCGTTGTCCGCTCCAAACGCAACAGCCCGACTACTACGGTAGCCGGGCTTTTTTTGTACCTATCTCCTAGGCTCGAACCCGAGAGGGGGCGAGCGTTTTGGGTCGTGGCTGTGGCGTTGTTTGCCGCGAATGTCAGCTTTGGGCGTATCATCGTGGGCATCTCGCATAACCTCGTTGCAAGGGAGATACGCCCCATGGCTACAGAAAAGTCCTCTTCGCGCTCATGGATGTCCGATGCCGCGATCTATCAGATCTACCCGCGCTCGTTTAAGGATTCGACTGGTTCGGGTCTGGGCGATATCGCGGGCATTACCCAGAAGATGGACTATCTTGAGCGGCTGGGTATCGAGGCCATCTGGCTGAGCCCGTTTTACCCATCGCCTCTTGTCGATGGTGGCTATGATGTGGCGGACTACTGCGATGTCGATCCACGTCTCGGCTCGCTTGACGACTTCGATGATATGATCGCTGCGGCTCACGCGCGCGGCATCAAGGTCATCGTCGACATCGTGCCCAACCATTCATCCAACCAGCACCCCTGGTTCAAAGCCGCTCTTGCCGCCGGCCCCGGATCGCCCGAACGCGCCCGTTATATCTTCCGCGATGGTCGCGGCGAGCATGGCGAGCTGCCTCGCACCAATTGGAATGCCAACTTTGGCGGCCCCGCCTGGACGCGTGTTGCGGACGGTCAGTGGTATCTGCACATGTTTACGCCCGAGCAGCCGGACTTTGACTGGTCATGCCCTGAGGTTCACGCGCTCTTTTGCGACGTCCTGGCGTTTTGGAGCGATCGAGGCGTCGACGGCTTTCGCATTGATGTGGCGCAGGGTCTCGCCAAGGATCTCGACCGCGATGACCTCGACCGGTGGCATCTCGCCGAGGGTGATGACATGGTTGACGACGGCACCCATCCGCTGTGGGACCGCAACGAGGTCCACGAGATCTATCGCGAGTGGCGTCGCGTGTTCGACCGCTATGATCCGCCGCGCAGCGCCGTTGCCGAGGCGTGGGTGCTGCCCGAGCGCCAGTATCTCTACGCGCGTCCCAGCGAGCTTGGCCAGACATTCAACTTTGAGTTTGCCAAGGCCACTTGGACCTATGATGACATGCACGCTGCAATCGAGGAGGGCTTGAAGGCGGCCATCGAATCCGATTCCGCCTCGACCTGGGTACTCTCCAACCACGACGTGCCGCGCGTGGCGACACGCTATGCCCTGCCGCAAATCAAGGCGACGCGCTACCACCAGATTGCGCTCGACTGGCTCTTGCGCGACGGGTCGTCTTATGATGAGGACCGTGAACTCGGCGAGCGCCGCGCGCGGGCGGCCCTTTTGCTTGAGCTGGCGCTTCCGGGCTCGGCATACGTGTATCAGGGTGAGGAGCTCGGCCTTTTTGAGGTGGCTGATATTCCGTGGGATGCACTCGAAGATCCCACTGCGACCAATACGCACGGACCGAAGCGTGAGAAGGGGCGCGACGGCTGTCGTGTGCCCCTGCCGTGGGTGGCGGCGGACGATCCCGCGCAGGGCGGATCGTTTGGGTTTTCGCCGGCGGACGCCGATGCGGCGCCCCATCTGCCGCAACCTGCATGGTTTTCCGATTACGCTGCCGATAGGGAAGAAGCGGACCCGACATCGATGCTTGCGCTCTATCGTGACGCCCTCTGGCTGCGGCGCAAGCTGCGCGGGTGCGCCAACGATCTTGCGTGGCTCGATCTTGACGGGCGCACCGGTCTTGCGGATGGTGCCGAGGGCGCCGAGGGCGGCGTTATCGCCTATCGCCGCGACAACGGCTGGGCGTGTGTGACGAACTTCGGCGCAGCGCCCGTGGAGCTGCCGGCGGGCAGGGTCCTGCTCACCTCATCACCGCTTGCAGACGGCAGGCTCGCGCAGGACAGCTCTGCCTGGATCATGCTCGGTGAGATGTAGGGGCATCTCGCTGCGAGCCTGCGTTTGTTCGCGCCTTTCGTGACGACTGATGCCCTCGCGAGAGCGTCGCAAAACTTTTTAAAAAAAGTTCTTGCATAGGATGCGGGCATCACGTAAGATTAATCCTCGTAAGCGGACATGGCTCAGTTGGTAGAGCACAACCTTGCCAAGGTTGGGGTCGCGGG
>CALFDL010000251.1 GCA_937950415.1 uncultured Collinsella sp.
CGGTCACGAGCAGCCCGGGGCCGATATGCCGCGCAATGTCTAGGCCTCCGTGACCGCCGGTGCGCCGGGAACCAAAGTGTTGTTTGAGATGGTTGAGCATGGTGCGCTCCTGTGTATGGGCGGCGTGACGTCGCATCTGGGCCGTGCGGCGCCACGCGTCGGTTTTGGGTTGGGGCTACTTGTGCGCTTTGCCCTGATTGGCCACGGCGTCGATCTTGGCGGCGATGGTCGCCGGGTCGCCGATGTAGCGCTTGTCGAGGACGTTGAAATCGGTGTCGAAGGTGTAGACGAGCGGCACGCCGGTGGGGATGTTGACCTTGAGGATCTCCTCGGGCGTGAGGTGCTCGAGCTTCATGACGAGTGAGCGCAGGGAGTTGCCGTGTGCGGCGATGAGTACGCGCTTGCCGGCGAGCATCTGGGGGCGAATCTCGTCTTCGAAATAAGGCCAGGCGCGGGCGATCGTGTCCTTGAGGCACTCGGTATAGGGCAGCTGATCGGGCGCGACATCACGGTATTGCTCCTGGGTGTGGGGATCGCGCGCGTCGTCCGGCTCGAGTGCCGGCGGGCAGACATCGAAGGAGCGGCGCCAGATGAGCACCTGCTCGTCGCCGTGCTCCGCTGCGGCATCGGCCTTGTTGAGACCCTGCAACGCTCCGTAGTGGCGCTCGTTGAGCTTCCAGGATTTGATGACGGGCAACCACTCGCGATCCATTTGGCCGAGCACGATGTCGAGGGTGTGAATTGCGCGCTTGAGACGCGAGGTGTAGCAGACGTCGAAGTCGAAGCCCGCTTCTTTGAGGGCTCGACCGCCTGCTGCGGCTTCTTCGCGGCCCGTGTCGGTGAGTTCTACGTCGGTCCAGCCGGTGAACAGGTTGAGTTTGTTCCACTCGGATTCTCCGTGACGGATAAGGACAAGTTGCATTGTCTGTCGGTCTGCTCGGTGCGCCATAGGGGCCTCCTTGATCTGGCACGGTGTGCGTGCCGTTTGCTTGACGCCGCAAAGGATACCCGTTTTAAGCTTAAAAGTTAACCAAGACTAACAAAATTGTTGTATTTGAATAGGATGATGAAGGGGGGCTGCGAACTGTCTTGATCTGTAACAACTAGGGATGGAAATTGGGCCTAGGTGTTACGGATCGAGACAAACTAAAACCGTCCCGCAGAAAATCTCAATCTGTAACATCTAGGCGCCAAAATTGGGTCTTCCTGTTACAGATTGAGATGTTTGAAGCGGTGAGCTTACAGGCCGAACTTGGGCGTCTTGTTGCCGCCCTTGAGGCCTGTTGTGTCGAGCCCCATCATGCAAAAGTTCGCATGGCCCTTGTTTCCAGAATGATTCAAAGGGGCCAGATGCATATGTGCCGGCTGTCCCTGCACTAAAACGTGTACGTCAGCCTCCAAAGATGTCAAATTTCGACATGTTTGGGGGCTGACGTACATGTTTGATAGCAAGACGTTGATGGTCGGTGTGCGTTACGCGATTGTTTCGAAACGGGTGGGAAACACAGTGGGCCGGTGATGCTTCTAGTATGCCTAGTCAACTGACTGTCTAAATATCTAGGGGAGGATCGCGATGCAGGCAGATTCCGCTCAGCAGCAGGGCCTTTATCGCCCCGAATTCGACCACGATGCATGTGGCATCGGCGCGCTTGCCGATATCAACGGCGAGCGCCATCACCAGATTCTGGACGACGCGCTGTCCATTCTGGTCAACTTGGAGCACCGCGGCGGCACGGGACTCGAGAAGAACACCGGCGACGGTGCCGGTATCCTGTTCCAGGTTCCGCATCACTTTTTTCGCAAAGAGGCTCAAAAGTGCGGCCAGATTCTGCCGGCAGAGGGCGACTATGGCGTGGCCATGCTGTTTTTCCCGCAGGACGACAAAGGCGTAGAGGATGCCCGTCGCGTATTTGAGGAGGGCTGCGCCGAGGCCGGCGTGCCGCTGCTCTTTTGGCGCGAGGTGCCCGTCGACCCGCACGACCTGGGCGAGACGGCCCGCGCCTGCATGCCCACCATCTTGCAGGCCTTCCTGGGCCGCCCCGACGACACACCCGCCGGCGATGCCTTCGAGCGTCGCCTGTACGTGTGCCGCCGCACCATCGAAAAGAAGGCCGACGCCGAGTTTGCCCTGCGCGACAAGATCTTCTATGTGTGCTCCATGAGCTCGCGCACCATCGTGTACAAGGGCATGCTGGTCGCCACGCAGATGCGCCGCTTCTTCATCGACCTCAACGACGCCGCCGTCAAAACGGCCGTGGCGCTCGTCCACTCGCGCTACTCCACCAACACCACGCCCAGCTGGGAGCGTGCGCACCCCAACCGCTTTATCATCCATAACGGCGAGATCAATACCCTCAAGGGCAACGTCAACTGGATTCGCGCCCGCGAACCCAACCTGTACAGCCCCGTGCTGCAGCATGATCTTGAGCGCGTGATGCCCATCATCAACCGCGAGGGTTCCGACTCCGCGATTCTGGACAACGTGCTCGAATTCTTGGTCATGAACGGTCGCCCGCTCACGCGTGCCGCGTCCATGTTGCTGCCCGAGCCGTGGGACCACAACGATAGCCTGAGTGAGGAGCGCCGCGCCTACGACGCTTACCAGTCCATGCTCATGGAGCCCTGGGACGGCCCGGCGGCCATCGCCTTTACCGACGGCGTGCGCATGGGTGCGGTGCTCGACCGCAACGGCCTGCGCCCCGCCCGCTACACGGTGACCCGCGACGACCGGCTGATCCTGGCCAGCGAGACGGGCGTGCTCGACATCCCGCCCGAG
>CALFDL010000252.1 GCA_937950415.1 uncultured Collinsella sp.
CTTGTGCCAAAGCGAATCGCTCCCTTTCTGGAAGCGCATCGCGAGCGGTCTTGGATACATACGCCTTCGACCCCGGCCTCAAAAAGAACCCCGATGAATCGATTAAGCTCGAACGAAAATTAAGCCGACTTTGAGTGACCCTGTCTCGCGAGAATGTTCTTCGGACGCAGCGGTAGTACTCAATGGGGAGCTCCACACAGTCGCCCTCCCTGACATAGCTCTCAAAATCTTTGCCAAATTCTTCCTCGTCAAGCTCGATGGAGAGGTAGACGCCCGCTTCGGGCGATTTTGACCGGTTGTCGTCGCCAAGAAAGCGCGGTGTTTCAAACGAATCCCCTTGAAATACCACTTCGATGTAGATGCTGGGGGCAGGGTCCCCTCCTCCCGACCGAGCCGATTCGAAGTAGCTTAGAACCGCTTGCTTATTGAAGAGATCCTCACTTATCGATCCTGAAATCGCTCTTCCTCGATATTCTCCCGTCAAAGCCAAATGAAGAGCTTCGAGCAAAGTGCTTTTGCCCGAATCGTTATCTCCGACGACAACGTTTGCCCCGTCAGTAAAGGGAACTTCAACGAAGTCGAATTTTTTGAAATTCCAGATGCGGAGGCATTCGACATACATAGCATTCCTCGGCAGGTTTGATCTCATATTGTGAAGTATGGTCTGCGCCCGTTAGGCGCTCTTCAGATTTTGGGGCCCAAAGATGCCCATCACGGCCGAGCCGGAAACAGAGCAAGACCATCCCCGAGGGGTGAAACCAAGGATGCAATATCCAAGGCAACCACCTCCTCTCTTCACTTATGCCACATTATTGTGGCAATCCCATTATAGTCTTTCCCCATTTCAATCAAGGTTGTCAGTTCAGCCACCCGAAGCAAAGCAAGAGGCCTATTCCGTGTACACAGTCCCCGGAATAGCTCTTGGCCGCCCCGCCTGGCACCGGTCCCGAAGCTCTCGGAGGAGGGCCTTCGGAACGAAACGCCCTGGGGCGTAGGCCCGCCCCCACCCGAAGACCGAGGAGGCGAGCCGGAAGATGGAAAGGCGCCCGAAGCAACTCCACGTGCGAATGTCCGACCGGGAGATAGAGTCCGCTAAAGGTCTCGCCCACGAACTCGGCATGACGGTCTCCGACCTCGTCCGAGTCCTCCTGCAGCTGCCCGCGGATGAGGCGCGAGGCGGGGCAAGGCTCGTCGTGGTCGACCGCACGACGGCGGCGCGGCTCTCCCGCGAGATGACGCGATGGGGACACCACTACAACCAGGCGGTCCACGCGCTCAACGCCATCGCGTACTACCTGAGGGCGAACGACATGGAGACCTCGGAGGTGGTCGAGGAGCTTTCCCGGGCGGAGCGCAAACTCGCCGAAATGCAGCCCGGGGTCGAGTCGCTAAGGCGGGCGAGTTCGGCCACGCTGATGCCGCGGTCCTGTCGCGCCCGCTCTATCCTTGCGACTATGAGATTGGCCTGGTTCATCCGCTTCCCCTATGAAAATTTCTTTCGTGTCTCGGAAAACTCGGATTGCCAATTCTTCCGAATTTCTGTGAACCTTATCAATTGACCTATGCATCGCGGAGAAAAAGGCCTGTTTCGAGGCCTTTTGTCTCCATTCTGGGAATATATCCTGCTCATTTAGGGTTATTCGCGCTGAAAGATTTTGACTAGCTTGGTGTCCTTTATTTCGTAAATAATGTCTGCGACGTTCTCGACCAGCCTCTTATCGTGGGAGACGAACACTATCGTTCCGGCATAGGCGCTCATCATCTGCTCGAGGGCTTCGGCGCTCTTGATGTCCAGGTAATTTCCAGGCTCGTCCATGAGCAAGATGTTGTATCTGCCCAACAGCATCTTCGCGAGCAGCAGCTTGATGACTTCGCCTCCCGAGAGAATGCCAACGTCCTTTGTCGGGTCACGCGGTCCGATTCCCATAGAGGCGAGGATGCTTCGGATTTCGGTCATGCTGTACTCGCAACCATCCTGCATGAACGAGATCGCAGACTGACGGGAGTCGAACTTGTAGCCTGTTTGCTCGAAGTAACCGATCTCTGCCTTGGGAGAGATGTTGATACCGTCGGCGCGTCGAGCGATTGCCTTCAGCAGGCTGGTCTTTCCTGTACCGTTGCCACCGGTGATGGCCACTTTGGCACCGAGCGGTATCTCGAATTTCGCGTGGTCATAGAGCATGCAGTCGCCGAAGCTCAAGCTGAAATCGTCTGCCGAGATGGGAAATTTACTATGCAGTTCCAGGGCCTTGCTCTGGCGGAACCGCACGGTGCGAATGCTGTCGGGAGCCTCAATCCCTTTGAGCGCTTCGAGGCGCTTCTCCATGTTCTTAGCCGCCTGGTACATCCTCTTCTGTTTGGTGCCGGTTGCTTTCTGATGCCCCAATCGACCTGCATTCTCGTTGCTTTTCTTTGTGCCCTTCTGCTTGGCGTCGACCTGCCGTGCTTTTTTCCGTTGTTTTTCGATGGCGGCTTCAAGGCGCTCGCGCTCTCGCCTCTTCGTATCGAGCCGCCTGAACTTTGCGCTCTTCTTCTTTCTGTCGCAGATAGTCGGAGCAGTCACCCCAGAATTCGGAAATACCGCCGTCTTTGAGCTCCCAGATCTTGTCCACTACCTGATCGAGAAAATAACGGTCATGGCTCACAATGAGCAGGGCCCCATCAAATGCCTTGAGTTGTCCGACAAGAAGGCTGATGCCGTCTTGGTCGAGGTGGCTCGTAGGCTCATCAGCGAAGATCGCGCTTGCATGCTGGGAGAGCGCAGAGGCAATCTTGGC
>CALFDL010000253.1 GCA_937950415.1 uncultured Collinsella sp.
TCGGCAGGCATGGCCATAATCGCGTCGAGCTCGGCGTCCACCTCGGGAATACGCTTCACCTTGAGCTTGCGCACCAGATCACCGCGACACATCACGTGCGTCGGATCACGCAGTGCGCACAGGTCATCGAGCGGGTTCTCGCGCGTCACCAGAATATCGGCGGCCTTGCCGCACTCGATTGTGCCGGTCTCGCCGCCCAGCCCCAGCAGCTCGGCATTGACCTGCGTGGCCGTATGCAGCGCGAAAGCGTTGCCCACGCCCACGTACTTGGCAAAATAGGCCACCTCACGCCACATGTCGTACTGCGTCACGAACGGGCAGCTCGAGTCCGTGCCAAGGCCCACCTTAACGCCAGCTTCCAGTGCGGCACGGGCGCTCTCGATGATGCCCGAGCACACGATGTCACCGTTCTTCTTTTGTGTATCGGTCGAATGGGTCTTTTCCGGGTCGAGCAATACAAACGGCAGCGCCGGGCTGATAGTGCAGGTAACGCTGGGCGCACGCCCCTCGAGCTGCGTGCCCGCGGCGCCGCGGTACAGTTCCAAGATCTCGGGAGTCATCGGGGCACCGTGCTCGATCGTATCGACGCCGGCCTCAAGCGCGGCCTTCACGCCTTCGGTGCTCTCGACATGAGCCATAACCGGCAGGCCCATCTCGTGCGCCGCCTTGCACGCCGCCGCGGCAACCTCCACCGGCATACGCAGCACGCCCGGCTCGCCCACCTCGGTCGCATCGAACACACCGCCCGTTACGAACAGCTTAATGACGTCGGCGCCGCGCGCATACAGGTCTCTCACCTGCTCGGCTGCCTCGACGGGGCTGTTGGCCACCTGGGCGAACAAGCCTGCGCCATGGCCGCCCGGCACCGTGACGCCCGTTCCCGGCGCTACCAGGCGCGGACCCTGATACTTGCCGGCGTCGATAGCGTCGCGCACGGCAATGTCGGCAAACAACGGGTCGCCCGCGCCGCGCACCGTGGTCACGCCGCTTGCCAGCTGCTGCTGGGCACTGCCCTTGAGGATGCGGCGGACGATGGCACGGCCCACGGGATTATCGAGTTTCTTCATCAGCGCTCCCGCATCGCCGGCCGAGACAGGCTTGCCCGAGCCGCACAGGTGCACGTGCATATTGATGAGACCGGGCATGAGATACGCACCACCCAGGTCGATAACCTCGGCACCTGCAGGCGCCTGCGCCACAGCACTCGGCCCCATCCAGGTGATGACACCGCGCTCAACAGTCACGGCCATATCGGGTTGCGGCTCCATATGCTCCGAACCATCCAGAATGGTCGCATTGATAAACAACGTGGAACGATCGGCAGATGCCATATCGAGCTCCTCCCTCACGATTAACTTGAACATTTGTCCATTATCACCTAGTCCCGCTGGATTGCTGCAGACGCATCGGTTAACGGAAGGAAGAGGGGATGTGGGGAGACGGAACACGTTGCAGTCCCACCCCAGCGACACCAGGGAAATGTCTCGATCTGTAACAGGTACAGGGTTATTAGGCCCCTTGATGTTACAGATCGAGACATTCGGTCGACGTTTCACCGGTTTGTCTCGATCTGTAACAGTTACGAGCTCAAATAACCTCTAAACGTTACAGATTGAGACAAAACCTCTCAGCGCCCATACCACTGACGTCTCCACTCCTCAGCCAATTCAGCCTGCCGAGGAATACCCGCCAGCCTCATTTTCTCGACCAGCTTCCCCGGGTCTTTGAGTTCGTTAAACGTAAACCGAAGCACCTTATGCCCGAGCATTGTCAGATGGGACTCCCGTTGACGTTCTGCCACGAATGGGTCGACCGACTCCCGGCCCTCGCCGTTCTGCAAGGTGTACTTCCCCTTTCCGTCGAGCTCGCCGATGACACACGTCCCGTCCTCGAGCCGCCAAAAATAGTCGACGCGAAACACCTGGCTCGGATCGAGCGGGTCGCGAAACTCCACCTGCAGCTCCGGAACCGGAAAACCGTACGCAATAAAGAACGCTCGGAACCGAGACTCGCCGCCGTTTTCGGACAGCCCGTCTGCATACGACGCAATCACCTGTGCCCTGCGATACCCTCGCCTGCCCTCGCAATCGGCGCGGAGGCGCTCGCACAAATCCCCACGTGATACGCCTTTCGCCCGCAGTGCAGAATCGGCAATCGCCAACCCGTAGGAGAACGGCGCACGCAGCAGACAATCCTCCACCGTGCGCCAAAACGACGTCACCCGCACGCCATCAACACGCTCGAGCGCGCCCGCCATCTGCGGACGCAACAACCTGCACCCGCTGCTCAACGTCACCGAACAACCCGTCTTAACAAGAAAACGCGACCCAAGCAGATCATTCGGCACCTCCAGACCCCACAAAAGCGCCGCGTCATAGCCCCAAAACGCCCAATCGGGATGAAA
>CALFDL010000254.1 GCA_937950415.1 uncultured Collinsella sp.
GGGGCCACCAGCACCACGGGAACGCAGTCGGCAAAGCAGAGCAGCACGGGCACGTCATGGGCCGTACAGACGATGGCATCGCAGCCCTCGGCAATCTGCTCGCGAACAGCCTCAAGATCGTCGGCGCCGTTCGAAGTCACCGTAACGATATGGTCACCATGGACCTGATTGGGCACGAGCAGATTATGCTCGCACTCAGTGGCGCCCATAGCTTCGAGCGCTCGACGACGATTTTCTTGAACAGCAAAGGGGTCATCGCCTACATGCGAGCCCAGGTTGAGCGAGGAGTACGCATCTTCAGAAACGCCACCGGTGCGCTCGGTAAAGGCAAAGCGGACATCGGATGTCGCGCCCTCCACCAACGTAACTCCATCATGGTCGACACGCGAAACGTTGTCCGCACGTGCTGCCATACTAAAGCCTCCTAATAACACAAGTACCGCGGCGTCGCCGCGCAGTCCGCGTTTATACGGCTGTCATACTTCCTTAAAAGGATACCCGCAGCGGTAGGGACCAAACGTAAAGGGAACGTAAGGAGATTGGAGGCTTTCGTTTACAAACGAGAAACAAAACGGGGTGCATCCAAATGGACACACCCCGTGCAAGTCGTTGAGAAAAACGAACTAGAAGCTACCGCGCTTCAGGAAGTCGGGAAGCTCGAACTGGTCGTTGCCAAAGTTGGGCAGCTCGGTACCACCGACGTTGCGGGTCGGAGCGGCCTGAGCCGGGCTGGCAGCCGGAGCGGTGCGCTGCGGCTCAGCGGAGGCAGCGGCCTTGCTCTGAGACTGCTGAGCAGCAAAGAGCTCGTCCTGACGGTTGACGTTGGAATCGGAGAAGCCCGTAGCGATGACGGTGATACGCACCTGATCGCCCAGGGACTCGTCGACAACGGTACCGAAGATGATGTTCGCCTCGGGGTCGACGGCGTTGGCGACAACGTCGGCGGCGTCGCTGATCTCCTGGATGCCCAGGTCCTTGGAACCAGCGATGGAGAGCAGCACGCGCGTGGCACCATCGATGGAGCTCTCGAGCAGCGGGCTGGAGATGGCCTGCTGGGCAGCGTCGACGGCACGAGTATCCCCAGAAGAGGTACCGATACCCATCATGGCGGTACCGGCCTGCTTCATGATGGTCTTAACATCGGCGAAGTCCAGGTTGATGATACCGGGGACGGTGATGAGGTCGGTGATGCCCTGGGTGCCCTGGGAAAGGACGCCATCGGCAATCGCGAAGGCCTCGAGCATGGTGGTCTTCTTCTCGGCGATGTCGAGCAGCTTATCGTTAGGGATGACGATCATGGTGTCGACGCAATCGGAGAGGGTCTTGATGCCCTCCTCGGCGCTCTTCTTGCGCTTGCGGCCCTCGAAGGTGAAGGGCTTGGTCACGACGGCGACGGTCAGCGCACCGACCTCGTTCATCGCGATATCGGCAACGATGGGAGCAGCGCCGGTACCGGTGCCACCGCCCTCGCCGCAGGTGATGAACACCATGTCGGCGCCAGCGAGCGCCTCGGCAATGTCGTCGCGGGACTCATCGGCAGCCTTGCGGCCAACCTCGGGGTTGGCGCCGGCGCCCAGGCCGCGGGTAAGGTCGGTGCCGATGTGCACCTTGATATCGGCATCAGAGATCGCGAGTGCCTGAGCATCGGTGTTGATGGCAACAAACTCGACGCCGCGGATGCCCTCTTCGATCATTCGATTGACCGCGTTGGTACCGCCGCCGCCGACGCCGACCACCTTAATGACGGCAAGGTAGTTGTTGATCTCTGTCTCGTGCATGTCGGTCCTCCGAACAAAGGTTATAGCCATAGCATGGGTCGACCCCTGCGCACATTAACCTTCAGGTTGAAAGTAAATGCAAAGGTAAACCGTATTATGTTTGCACATTATGAACGTATCAGTCAAATAATTGACCGTGAAAACCAAACAAACCAGATAAACGGCGTGGTATGGCCCCTCAACAAAGCATCAACCAGCGCTACGAGGTCGGAGCGTTCCTAAATGTATAGTTACCCGGAGAGCGCACATTGATATACGTTACGCCCTCTACCTGCGAAAGCAACTTAGTGACTACGCGTTCCTTCTTGGCGATATCGTCCGAATCGCCCAGCGACACCTCAATGCCGTTATTGAGGTTTGTCGAGATGGCTTCGACCGAAGGCGTGGAAATATCCTTGACTTGTCCCAAGAACTCGCTCGAAAAACCACGCACATAATCCAAGCCGGCCTTAACGGCTTTGGAGTTCACCGCCTGGCCGGAAACCGGAGCGACATCCGCCGAGACATCAGTCAACAACACCGCGCCATAATGCTTGGCGAGCGCCAGCGCGGCATCGATTCCGGTCAAGGTATTTGAGCCCTGCCCTGTCGTGATGACGTTGCCCTGGTCGTCCACTTCGACCGACGTCGACAGCGGGGCGATCCAGGTGTCATCGTCTCCGATAGCCCAGGCAAGGTCGTCGGAGCTGATATACGCAATGGCGATAACTTTACG
This sequence comes from uncultured Collinsella sp., assembly GCA_937950415.1. Classification (GTDB taxonomy): domain Bacteria; phylum Actinomycetota; class Coriobacteriia; order Coriobacteriales; family Coriobacteriaceae; genus Collinsella. Next base: position 2,494 of record CALFDL010000254.1, read on the forward strand.
CTCCGTCGGCGTGATGATAAGCGTATGGGGAAACTGGCGCTGGACATCCACGCCCAAGACCCACGGGTTCTGCTTGAGATCCTCGGTAATCTGGTCGGGATCGACGTTAAAAAGCGACGTTCCCTCGGGCAAATCGATCAGCTGGATAGCATCGTGCTTCGTCACATGCTCGCTGCCTTGAATCTGAATATCAGTGGCAGTAAACAATCCAGAGTTGATCACCACGATGGCAACGACGACGAGCACGGCCAAGACGGCCAGAACGCCGCCCACGATTTTGCCTTTGCCGGTAACGACAGAAGCGGCGTCTGATGTTTTATTTACCATCGCCCCAAGTGAAGACAACGGGTTGACGCTTTTTTTACCCGAAGGCTTCTTGGCGGTAGCCGGCACCGATGTCAGCGAGCGCGGTTTCGATGCGCCCAGCGTACGACCTGGACGCGCCGCTTTAGTTCCCGTCGAGGGCTTGGGAGTTGCCATGGGACGGGCAGGCTTGGCGCCCATAACAGGCTTTGACGTCACCGAGGGACGCGAGGACTTTTTTGCGGCCGGACGATTACCGAGCTGCGAGCCGACAACCGGACGACTGGTCTGTCGAGCATGCCCGACAGACTTAGAGTGCGCGACGGTATTGCGTTGAGGTTTGGCAGGCGCGCCGGAACGCCCTCCGGCGCGGCGGAAGGTGGGTTTCGATGCTCTAGAAGCCGAGGAATTTAACTTCCGGTCTGAGCTCGATGCCATACGCCTCCCTCACCTTTCCGTGCACATGTCTGATAACCGCGGCAACGTCATCGGCCGAGGCAGTTCCGTTATTAACGATAAAATTAGCGTGAACGGGCGAAACTTCCGCGCCGCCAATCGAAAAACCCTTTAATCCACAATCCTCGATAAGCTTGCCCACACTCGCATCGGGCGGGTTGCGAAAGACCGACCCGCAGGATGCGCGACCCATGGGCTGCGTACGCTTGCGCCTCGTCAGGTACCGCTCCATGCGCTCGCGAATATCGGCCTTGGGCGCCGGTTTAAGCTTGAGCACGCACTCGAGGATGATCTCATTGCGGGGAAGGCTACATTCACGGTAGCCCCAAGTGATCTCGGACCCCGCATAATGCTTGATACCGGATGCCGGGTCAAACGTTACGACATCCTCAACCAGCGAGCCAATCCACTCGGTCCGTGTGCCGGCATTCATAGATATCGCACCGCCGACCGAACCAGGGATGCCAACGGCAAACTCAAGGCCCGAAAGGCTGCGCGACAGGGCATCATTGACCAGGCGCGCAAACATCACGCCCGCACCGACCGTCAGCGTACAACCGTCATCGGCAACAACCGTGCGCTGAAACTCACGTCCGAGCGAAATGACGGCACCGCGATAACCACCATCGGCAACCAGCAGATTGGAGCCCTTGCCGATGATGACCCACGGCACCTGCTCGCGATCGAGCACCGCCACGGCGCGGCGGAGGGCATGATAGCTATGGCACGTCACAAAGAGGTCGGCCTTGCCGCCGATACGATAGCTCGTATGACGCGCAAGGCGCTCGTCCTCGATCACATCCGTGTCGATCATGCCCGAGAGCGCCATGACGGCGTTAAACAGACCCATTAGACTTAAGCGTCTTTCTTGGCAGTCAGATACTCAATGAACTCGGGACCGACGGTCGTAACGTCACCGGCACCCATAGTGAGCAGCAGATCGCCCTCGCCCACCATCTGCTCGAGCTCCTGATTGAGCTCAAGACGGCTGGAGCAGTACACGACCTCCTTGCCAGGATGCTTGGCGCGCACGGTATCGGCGAGCATCTTAGAGGTAACACCCGGAATGGGCATCTCGCCAGCCGAGAACACATCAATCAGCAGCAGTTTATCGGCATTGGCAAATGCATCGGCAAAGTCGTCGCACAGGGCCTGCAGGCGCGAATAACGGTGCGGCTGGAACACGACGTCGACGTGCTTGTAACCCAGCGACGAAGCGGCAGCAAGCGTCGCCTTGATCTCGGTGGGGTGATGGCCGTAATCATCGACCACGGTGATGCCATCGATATCGCCCACGTGGGTAAAGCGACGGCGGACGCCCTCAAAGCTCGAGAGCGCCTTGGCGGCGGCGTCGATGTCAAGGCCCAAGACATGGGCGACGGTGAGCACCGCCGTGGCGTTGAGCATGTTGTGGCGACCGGGGTTGCTCTTGATCTCCACAGCGTGCTCAGTGCCGTCCTCAAAGCGAACGATAAAGTCACTCTGGATGCCCTTGACATCCGGGTGCACGCAGACGATGTCGTTGCTCTCGGCAAAGCCGTAGGAAAGCACGTGACGGCCCGTCGACTTGGCGAGCTCGACCAGATGCGGGTCCTCGCCGCAGACGATGACGGTGCCGTCTTCGCCCACCAGGCTCATGAATTTGGCGAAAGTTGCCTCGATCTCCTCGATACCCGAGTAGTGATCGAGATGGTCGGCCTCGACGTTGGTCACAATGACCACGTTGGGGTTCAGGAACAGGAAGGAGCTGTCGGACTCGTCGGCCTCGGCGACAAAGTAGTCGCCCGAGCCGTTCTTGCCGTTCGTGTCATAGCCCTCGACGATGCCGCCGATCAAGAAGCTCGGATCCAGACCCATGCGGTCGAGCATGGTGGCGCACATCGAAGACGTGGTGGTCTTGCCATGCGTGCCGGCAACAGCGACGGTAGTGTAGCCGTGGCCCAAAGCAGAGAGCATCTTGGCACGGGGCCACACGGGAATGCCCAGCTCGCGAGCGCGCACGAGCTCAGGGTTGGACTCCGGAATAGCGGTGGAGACAACAACCACGTCGGGCTTGACCTCGTCGATCGTGGCGGCCTCATGGCCCACGTGCACCTTCACACCAGCGCGGGTAAGCTGGCGGATATAACGTGACGTCTTAAGGTCGGAACCGGTAACGGCATAACCGCGCTCGTGCAGAACGAGAGCGATGCCGCTCATGCCGGCGCCGCCGATACCGATAAAGTGGGCGCTCTTAAACTCGGGCGCGGAGGTTGCAGTCTGGGAATCAGCCATGTGCTCGTGTACTCCTTGCGTAAACACTGCCTGTAACCCGTTAACTGTACCGCACCTACCGCATCAGCGCGAGGGCGACCGACGATATCCCGTCTAACTAACGCAAACCCTCTACCGCATCGGCCAGAAGAGCAGCGGCCCTATCCTGAGCCAGGCCACGCGATGCCTGACGCATGGCGTCGCGCTCCGCCGCGTCATCGACCAGGTGCAGCAGCTCATCGGCAAAGGCAGAACCGTCGATATCGGCATCGGCACAGAGCACGCCGGCCCCGGCGTCGACCAGATAACGGGCATTGGTGGTTTGGTGGTCGGCCGTCGCATGCGGATACGGCACGAGCACCGAGGGCACGGCGAGCGCAGCGATCTCGGCCACGCTCGATGCGCCCGAACGCGAGAGCACCAAATCGGCAGCAGCCAGCATATCGCCCATGTTGTCGATGTAAGGCTGGACGCGATAACGCTTCGCCTCCTCGGGCGTCAGCGCCAAAGCGCGCTCGGTCTCCTCAAAGCCGTCGGCACCCGTCGAATGCAACACATAGAGGTTCTTGCGCGAAAGCAGCTCGTTTTTGAGCGAAACCACGCGCTCATTAAGATGCTGAGCACCAAGTGAGCCGCCAAACACCAGCAGGAGCGTGGCGTCCTCGGGCACATCAAGGGCCCTACGGCCGCGGACTCGATCTCCCTCGATCACAGAACGGCGCACGGGGTTGCCGGTCATGAGCACATGGTCAGGATCGTCCTCGCGCTCAAATACGGAACGCGCTGCCGGCACCGAGATGCAAACGCGGGCGGCATGCGAACTCATCATCTTGTTAGCAAGACCCGGGACGGAATTCTGTTCGTGCAGCAGATACGGAATGCCCGCGTCCTTGCACCAGCCCAGAAGCGGGACCTCGACATAGGCGCCAAAACCTATGGCGACATCGGGCTTGCAGGCTTTTGAAAAATGGTTACCGAGCGCGCGCTTCGCCTTATAGACACGCCACAGCGAGGTCAGCGCCGTCCAAGGACGGGAGCGGTCGAAGCCCGTGACCGTAATGGGCACAAAATCAAACCCACCCTCGGGGACCAGACGACCCTCGAGCTTGCGCGACTGGCCCACGAACACAACGTGGTGGCCACGATCACGCAGCTCTTCGGCCAAGGCGAGCGCGGGGTTGATGTGTCCCGCCGTGCCGCCGGCTGCAATAGCAACGGTCATCTTATCGGTCATGGTAGTCCCTTCGTACACGCGGTCCCTGGTCGTCGGTGCGCAAACGCGCCGACGGGTCCGAGTTCAAATCGATTCGATTATATCCGCCGCCCGCATTGCGAGGAGTTGGGCGCTGCGGACGACCTTGCGGCGCCGTTCGCTGACGCGGACGGGCTGCCGGCTCGGTCGCAGAGCCATCCAGAACGGTAAAGCCGCTACGCGAAGGTCGTTCACCGCGCACATGGGCTACGCCGGCGGTACTCTCATCCATAACGGCAAAGCTCTCGCGACGACGGTCGTACTCATCGCGACGGGCGCTCTCGTACGAAACGCGCAGGATCAACCCGGCAAGCATAAGCGACACAATAATCGACGAACCGCCGTAGCTAATAAACGGCAACGGTTTGCCCGTCATGGGAAACACGTTGAGGATGCCCAGCGCATTGATCAAAAACTGCACCGCGAGAATGACCGCGGAGCCAGACGCCATGAGCGCGCCCCGACGATCGGTCGCCTGCTCGGCAATGCGAAACGCCGAGTAGATCAGCATCGCAAACACCAAGAAGAACAGCACGGTTCCGACAAAGCCGACTTCCTCGCCAATGATAGCCAGGATGTAGTCATTGTGCGCCTCGGGCAGATACGAGTACTTCATGGTTGAGTTGCCGATGCCACGGCCGAACAGACCGCCCGAGGCAAAGGCCATGATGGCAAGCGTGGCCTGATAGCCGTCACCATACTCGTCGGCCCAAGGGTTCAACGCAACCTGAATACGCACCATACGGTACGGCTCTGCAACAAGCGCAATCACGATCACGAGAATGCCAAAGATTATCACGCCGATGATAAATTTGGGGTCGAGACCCGCAAACAACGCCATGCACATGAGGGTCAACAGGATGATCAGGACAGTACCGAAATCGGGCTGGATAAAGATCAGAAAGAGCGAAATGCCCAGGTAGATGCCCATCTTGCGAAGGAATTCGTTGATGTTGCCACCGGGCGAAAAGAAGCGATCGAGCATGATGGCCGAATACGCAATGGCAAATGGCTTTAAAAACTCGGAAGGCTGGAACTGAATGCCGGCGATGTTGAGCCAGCGCGTGGCGCCACGGCTGCCGCTGCCCACCAAGAACACCAAAAACAGTAGCCCTATCATACCTATGAGGAAGATCCTGAGCACATCCTCCCCAAACCAGCTGTCCGGCAAAACGCGCACGATGGCAATCAGCGCCAGAACACCGACCACGGCAAACGCAGCCTGCCGACCCAGAAAAAACGTCGCCGAGCCATTCTCGTGCAGTGCCTCGACCGAAGACGCCGAGTACACCATCAGCAGACCAAAGCACACCAAGGTAAACAGGCAGGCCATAAATATCAGACGGGGGCGCATGATACGGGCGGGAACGCCGGCAATATAGCGTTCGCTAAACGTCTGCCTGCCACGACCGGAACGCGGTGTGCTGCGCCGCGAGGAAGCACGGTCCGAGTCGGGCCTCCTCATACCTTGTCGGGGGCTCTCCTCTCTCACCGGCAACCCCTATTCCATTTGCGATTTCGCTGCAGCGGCAAGCTGAGCCACATAGTCCTTAAACACGCGTCCGCGCTCCTCATAGCCCGAGAACTCATCGAACGAAGAGCAGGCAGGAGAAAGTAAGATCACGTCGCCACGGCTCGACAGCGAACGGGCAACGTCCACTGCATCGCGTAGGTCATCCGCTTGGGCGATATCCACATCGCCATCGACATCGGCCTCGTCCATAGCGGCGGTGAAGCGCTCGCGCGCATCGCCAAAGCAGACGACCGAGCGCACGTTATCCATGACAACGCGCGCGAAGTCCGTGAGCGGCGTGCCCTTATCGTGGCCGCCGAGCAGCAAGATCACGTCGTCATCGGGAAATGCCGTCAGTGCCTTCTCGACCGCGTCGGTGTTGGTCGCCTTGGAATCGTTGACGTAGCGCACGCCGTCAATCTCGCCACACGGCTCCACACGGTGCTCGAGCGGCTGGAACGAGGCAAGACCGCGGCAGACACCATCGACATCGGCACCGACTGCCAAGGCAGCCGTGGCAGCACACAGGGCATTGATAACATTGTGATGGCCCGAGATCTTGAGCTCGGATGTAGCGATGAGCGGGGTCTCGACGCCCTTCAGGCGCACGATCATCTTGCCATCGCGCACAAAGGCGGCATCCTCGCCCTCAGGCTCGTCAAAGGCAACCTTGCAGATGCGGCGGCCCGGCATGTAGATGTACTCATCGAACTCATGGATGCCGGCATCCTCAACGTCGATAACCACGAGGTCGTCGTCGACCATATTCTCGAACAACTTGATCTTGGCAAGCGCATAGTTCTTGTGGCTCTTGTGCCAGCCCAGGTGGTCGGGCGTGATGTTGAGCAGCACCGCCACGCGGGGGTGGAGCTCGGTTGTCGTAGCAATCTGATAGCTCGAGAGCTCAGCCACAAACCACTCGTTGTGGGCTCGGCCGTCAATCTCGTTGACCGGCGGCTCGCCGATGTTGCCGACAGCTACGCTGGCCTCGCCGGCAGCCTTGAGCAGATAATCAGTCAGCGACGTGGTGGTCGTCTTGCCGTTGGTGCCCGTGATGGCAATCCAGTTATCGGGCGACAGACGATAGGCAAACTCTGGCTCACCCATAATCTGAGCGGCATGTTCGCGCCCGGCCTTAAAGAAGCCCGAGAACTCCGAGATGCCCGGGCACGTCACGCATACGTCATAGGCGCCCTCGACCTGTTCGGTCCCATAGACAAACGACGCACCAGCGGCCTCGAGCGCACGCGTGGCGTCATTGGGCTCAGAGGTGCCGCCGCCATACACGGTAACGGCGCTTATGCGCTCGGGATGTGCTAGCGCCCAGCGGGCGACATCGAGACCGGATTTGCCCTGACCCAAAACGAGCAGGCTAAAGACATCAGCAAGAGGCATGAAAGACCACTATCCCAACTGGAAGAACAGAGCAAGGCCAACGGCACCAAAGGCAGCAGCGATAATCCAAAAACGGATGACGACCTTGGTCTCGGCCCAGCCCTTCTTTTCGAAATGATGATGGATGGGCGCCATAAGGAAGACGCGCTTGTGCGTAAAGTGGAAGTAGACAACCTGAATCATGACTGACAGGGTCTCAACGATAAACAGGCCACCGATGATGAGGGAGACGACCTCGGTGTTGGTCATGATGGACGTGCAGGCAAACGCGGCACCCAGGGCAAGCGAGCCGGTATCGCCCATAAAGATGCTCGCCGGATAGCAGTTGAACCACAGAAAGCCCAAGCAGGCACCGGCACACGCGGTGCAGAAGATGGACAGGTTCACGTCTCCGTGCAAAAACGCCATGGCAGCCATGGCGAGCATGGCGATCATGGAGGTGCCGCCAGCAAGACCGTCAAGGCCATCGGTCAGGTTCACGGCATTAGAAAGACCGGCAATCATCAGCCAGCAAAAGACAATATAGAGCCACGGGTACGAATAGCCGCAGATGGTGGTCGAAAGCACGCCAAGGTCGATCGTCAACCCACCGGGAAAACGAATCTCGGGGGCGACGCCGCACCAGTTGACGGCAAGTACCGTAAAGGTGACACAGATAATGGTTAGGCCGATCATCTTGGCATGGGGCGTCAGACCGAGCGAGCGCCCATGCGTAACGGAGGTCAGGTCGTCGATCAGGCCCAGCACGCCGGTCGCCAGCGTGGCGAGCAGCACGAGTACGAGCTCGGTGGTGAGCTTGCCCATCAGCAGGCAGGTCAGCGAGATCGCGACGAGGATGACAACGCCACCCATGGTGGGCGTTCCCTGCTTAACCAAATGACGCTTGGGGCCGTCGGCACGAACCTGCTGGCCGATACCCTCGACCTTGAGCAGCTTGATCCACCACGGCATGAGCAGCAGCGCAATGGCAGCGGCGATGCCAAGCCCCAAAAAAGCCTGATACGTTGGATACGAGGGATTGCCGAACATGGGCTAGCACACACCTTCCACAAAGCGGTCGAGCTCAACAAAGCGGGAACCCTTGACCAGTACAACATCATGTTTTTCAAGCGCGCCGCCCATGCGGTCGAGCACCTGCTGATAATCGGAGAACACCTGGATGCGGTCCTCGTCCATGCCCATCATGCGTGCGGCATCGGCCATAAGCTGGGCCAGCTCGCCACCCACGCACGCCAGCATGTCGAGCTTCTTGGCGGCGGCATAGGCGCCCACGAGCTCATGCATGCGAGGAGCCTCATCGCCCATCTCGCCCATCTCGCCCAGGATCGCCATGCGAGACCCCGTGCACGAAAGCGAGCACAGTAGATCGAGGCCAGCAGCCATGGATTCGGCACTGGCGTTATAGGAATCGTCGATGATGCGTGCACCGCTCTTGGCGCGCTTGATCTCCTGGCGGTGCCCGGTGATCGTGAGGCCCCTAAAGGCAGCATCGATCTGCTCGGGCGTCACGCCCAGGCGATAGGCAACCGCGGCGGCCTTAACGGCATTAGGAACGGACTGCACGCCGGGGATGGCAAGCATGGTATCGATCGTCTCACCCTGGCCAAAATCGAGCGTAAAGACCGGACGTCCCTCGTCATCAACACGAATGTCGCGGGCACGGACCTCATCGTCGTCCGAGACGCCGGCCAGCATAACGTCGATACCAGCAGGCTGGGCGAACGTATCGCGAATGAACGGCGTAAAATCGTCCTCGCCGCCCAAAACCAGCAGCGGCAAATAGTCGCCAGCGGCGCACATGCCCTGAACGATCTCGGCCTTAGCGCGGGCGATGTTCTCGCGGCTGCCCAAAATGCCGATATGAGAGGTGCCGATCTTGCTCACGATGGCAAGGTTGGGATTGGCAGACTGAGACAGGCGCTCGATCTCGTGGAAATGGTTCATGCCCATCTCGAGCACCAGGACCTCGGTATCGGCCGGAGCGGAAAGCACCGTGAGCGGCATGCCGATCAGGTTATTGAAATTGCCCTTGGTGGCCCAGACACGATAGCGCTTGGCGAGCACAGCGGCGAGCACGTCCTTGGTCGTCGTCTTGCCGATGGAACCGGTAATGCCAACGACCAGGCAGCCAAGCTCCAGGCGATACGCATGCGCCAAACGCAGCAGAAACTCCTCGGGATCATCGGTCAGCAAGATGGCACAGCCCTTGTCCTGCGCCAGCGAGACCAGCTCGGCCTCGGGCTCACGCGTCATCACGACGGCGCCGGCACCCGACTGGACGGCACGGGAAGCAAAATCATTGCCGTCGACGTTTTCACCGGGAAAGGCGACGAAAATCGTCCCTTCCTCGACCTGGCGCGAGTCGATAACGCACCCGCGGCATACCCGATCGGCTTCTCCCGTCACGGTTCGGGCCCCTGTTGCGGCCGCGAGGTTGTTGACGGCGATCTCTATCATTGCAGCTCCCCTGTAAACCTAATAATGCTATCGGCGTATTGTATCCCAGCGCCGCGTATGCGTGGTGCAGGGCATGTGAACACCCCTCATATGGGACAACAAACCACGCCCCAAAGATTGTAACCCCCTACTTCGTGTGCGGAATACCCAGCACGTCGAGCGCGTTGGCCATAATGAACTGGAACGGAACCGCAGCGGCATCTGAGCCGCTCGGCGTTCCGTCGAGCGTGATATAGCACAGCACCTTGGGCGATTGTGCCGGTGCAAAGCCCATAAAGGACGACATGTAGTTCTCCTTGAGGTAGCCGCCGTTCTCGTCGGCACGTTCGGCCGTACCGGTCTTACCCGCCACGTCATAGCCGTCAACCGCGCCGCCAACGCCCGTTCCCTCCGACACGACCGTCTGCATGCACGATGTCACCTGGGATGCGGCGTCCTCCGAAATCGCGCGCTCGCCTTCGCCCCAGTCCTTCTCGTCACCTTTGCTGGACTTATAGAAGTGCGGGGTCATCATCACGCCGCCGTTGGCGATGCCGCCCACGGCACGTGCGATCTCAATCGGCGAGACAGACAGCGCCTGTCCAAAGCTCATCGAGCCCAGCGTGGCGCCGTCATACTGGTCACGCTCCTTGACGATGCCCAGGCTCTCGCCCGGAAAATCGACACCAGAGCTGTGACCGATGCCCCACTTGTCCACATAGGCGGCAAAGTCGTCGGCACCGATCTTGCGCCCCACTAGGACAAAGCCCACGTTGGACGAACGGCGCATCATCTCGCGCACATCCATGGTCATGGCATAGTCGCGCTTGTCGGCATCGGTGACGGTATCGTCGCCCACCTTGATGCTCGCCGGCACCTCAAACGACGTACTCGACCGCACGACACCCAAGTCGAAGCCGGCGCCCGCCACGAGCGTCTTAAAGACCGAGCCGGGCTCGTAGGCGTCGGTGACCAGGCGCAGATTCATATCCTCGGTCTTGGCATTCTCCAGATCGGTCTGGTCGTAGGTCGGGTACGAGCAGGCTGCCAAAATCTCGCCTGTCGTAGGATCGGTGACCAGCGCCGAGCCGTTCTTGGCCTTTGTCTTCTCGACAGCCTCTGCCAGGGCATCCTCGGCCGCACGCTGGATATTGACGTCGAGCGTCGTCACGATATCAACGCCGTCGACCGCAGCCACCTTTTTATAGGCACCGCCCGCGATATAGCTGCCGTCCCTCGCGCGCTCGCGTACGAGAGAACCGTTCGTGCCGGTCAGAAGCTTGTTGTATTGCTTTTCGAGACCCGTCAAGCCGTCGTTGTCTACATTCACTACACCCAGCACCTGCGATGCCAGATTGCCGTATGGATATACGCGCTTCATGGCCTGCTCAAAAAGCACGCCGGGCAGGTTCTTCTTCTCCAGCGCCGCAACATCGTCTTCGTCCACCTGGCGCTTGATATACACCCAGGTTCCATCGGACTCAACGAGCTTGCGGCAGGTCTTTTTATCGATTCCAGTTGCCTTGACCAGCGCCGACACCGTCTTGTCAACATCCTCGACAAGCTGGGGGTTCACGGCGATGTTGCGACATTCGACCGACGACGCCAGCACGTTACCGTTGCGGTCGTAGATGGTGCCACGTTTGGCATAGAGGGTCTGCGCAAGCAGGCGGCGCGCATCGGCACGCTCGCGCAGTTTATCGGCTTCGACAATTTGATAGTCGGCAAGGCGAAAGACGCCCAAGCCCAAGCCAAGCCCGATGAAGCCCATGACGGCTTTGCGGCGAGGCAGAGGCGCGCCTGTGAGCCATTCGGTCGACGAACTCTTGCGCGACCTGGTGTTATGCACTTGAGGGCCGCCCGAGCCGCGAAGTCGCGACGCCGGGTCGTTGCCACGGGACTGCCCGGCGTTGTAAGATTGCCGACCCGTTCCTTGATAACCAGAACGTCCCCGCGACGAGGGACGTCCAGAACCGCGGCCCCCATCGGAACCGCGGCGATAGTCATTTGTCATACTCAGCTACCGTCTTGCTACTGAGCGGTCGCGGTCGCGTTGGCGCCCGCGGCTGCATCCTGCGAAAAGTCAAGTGTAACGCTCTCGCTGGGCTCCACCATGCCATAAGCGCCCGCAAGGTCGCGAATGCGCGTGTCGGCGCCATAGACCGAATGCATGACCTCCAGGTCGGAGCTCTCATCGGTCGCCTTTTCGAGCGTGTTGGTAAGCTCGGCGTTGCTGTTGAGCACCTGGGCCGTAACGCCGGCGAGCGCCACGCGGGCGACGCCGATCGTCATGAAGATAGCCGCAATGATGCAAAACGTTTTAAGAACGCTCATGAAAACCGGGCTTACCGCCTGGTTTGCCTGACGGCCCGCGCCCGTGTAGACATCAAAGCGCGGCGTGCGCTGCTCACGGGGAGCAACGGGGGCCTGCGGCGTCTCACGATAGGCGGGCATGGCGTTCATATCATAGGCGAGTGCTGCGCTTGAAGTGTTGTAGCCCATGATATGCCGCCTCCCATCCCGAGTACGTTGGTAGTGTGTTTAAGCTTCGTTTATGGTGCGAGCGGGAGGTCCAATATCGCGCGGTCGCGCCTACAGACGCTGCGCCACGCGGATTTTGGCTGATCTCGCCCGAGGGTTGCGCTCAACCTCATCAGGCTGGGCAACCAAGGGTTTGCGGGTGATGACCTTGAGTATCGGCACGTTGCCGCACACGCACACCGGAATCTCCGGCGGACACGTGCACCCCTGGCTCATCTCCTTAAAGTGGTTCTTTACGATACGGTCCTCGAGCGAGTGATACGAGATGACGCAGATACGTCCGCCCGGGTTGAGCCACCTGGTGGCGGCATCAAGCCCTCGTTCGAGCACATCGAGCTCGTGATTGACCTCGATGCGAATGGCCTGGAAACTTTTCTTGGCCGGGTGTCCGCCATGCCGACGAGCGGCAGCCGGGATACCCGCCTTGATGATCTCGACAAATTGGCCGGTGGTTTCGATCGGTTCTTGCTCGCGGCGGCGCACGATCTCGCGCGCGATCTGCGAGGCGAACTTCTCTTCGCCGTAGACGCGTAGAATCCGGGCGAGGTCGTGTTCGTTATAGGTGTTGATGACCTCAGCTGCGTTTAAGGTGTTATTACCCGGATCCATCCGCATGTCCAATGGGGCGTCCTCGTTATACGAAAAGCCCCTGCCAGGGATATCGAGTTGCGGTGACGAAACGCCCAAATCGAACAGGAAGCCATCGACCCCGGGCACCTCGGCCGAGCAAAGCAGCTCGTCCAAGTCGCCGAAGTTGCCCTTCAGCAGCTGGTGCGGAACGCCGGGAACCTCGCGGTCCAGACGAGCGCCAGCGGCCTCGAGGGCCATGTCGTCCTGATCGACGCCGAGCAAAAGGCCCGTCTCCCCCACCTGCGCGGCCATCTTTACCGAATGGCCGGCACCGCCAAGGGTGCAATCGCAGACAACGGAGCCGCTCTTTAGCCGCAGCGACTCAAGCACTTCGCCGAGCATGACAGGTTCATGCCGATATTCTTGTGTCAAGATCCCACGCTCCATCCGTTACCCGTGCCTTGCCCTTACGAGAAGAAGAGGTCCAGCAGGGCCTCATCGTCATCGTCCTCATCGGCCGCGGCGCGATCCCAAACCTCAAGGTGGTCGTAGTTGCCCACAACCGTGACCTCGCGGTCGAGGTTCGCCTGCTTGCGGAGAGACTCGGAAAGACCGATACGACCGGCGCTGTCCACGTCCATCGACGTAGTGCGCTTGTTGATCGCCCTCATGAGCTTCTGGTCGTTAATGTCACGCGGGTTAAAACCCTCGTGGCCCTCACGACCCGCGAAGAGTCCTTCGACCCACTTATCGAAGGCCTCGGCAGAGAACACGTACAGAGCATCGACATCCAGGGCTTTGAACACGCGAACGTGCTCTCCAAGCTCCTCGCGAAGGGGTGCAGGCAGGGACAGACGACCTTTTGCATCGAGATTGCGCTCGTATGCACCAGTCATTCCCATGTGCGCCCTCCCCTCGGTTACTCAGATGGCACGTACGCGGGGAACCACCCCGCTTGTCGACGTCATTAATAATATGGGGAAACGCCCCATTTTTCAACACCTTTCCCCACCCCTTCCCCCACCTCGCCCCACCACCCCACCCCCCATATATTGCAAAACACCCCCAAGCATATGTTCGAAAACACAATATGTTGTGTTTGTAGCAAAGGCGGGATGCCACCTGTAGAACCACGCCCGCGAACCTCAACCTTCAAGTTGACCTTGAGGCGATTTTTGCGTCCCTTTACATGCCGTTCACATCGCCCCCAAACTCCCCCACCCAAGGCACGTGCGTCCCACCACCACGACGACAAGTGGCGAAAATGGGACGGGCCCCAGATTGCCTATGCGCACGCAAAAGCACGCCGCGGCAATCTGGGGTCCGTCCCCAAATACCTATAGATATGCAGGCCAGCGATGTGTTAGCGATGTGCCAGCGGGTGCGCCGCCAGATAGACCTCGGTCAGTTGCGTACGATCGACATGCGTGTAGACCTGCGTGGTCGATATATCGGCATGTCCCAAGATCTCCTGTAGCACACGGAGGTCTGCGCCGCCCGCAAGCATATGGGTGGCAAAGGAGTGGCGCAGCGTATGGGGATGGAGTCCCACCAGCCCTACCTGGCGCCCGTAGCGCTCACAGATGGCATGGATGCCCTGGCGCGACAGACGGCGGCCGTTCTTATTTAAAAAGACCGCCGAAGTCTCGGTTCCGCGGGCATGGGCTGCCAAGCGAGAACGCCCCTCAGCTACATAGAGCGTCAGAGCTCGCGCCGCGCTTCCCACCAACGGGGACAGGCGTTCCTTTGAGCCCTTACCGCGAACGAGTACAAAACCATCGTCGATATGGATATCGCCCACATCGAGCCCCACCAATTCGCTCACACGCAAACCGCATCCGTAGAGCACTTCCAAGATGGCATGGTCGCGCAGTCCCATCTCGCCCTCGGGAAAGTCTTGATCGAGCAGCGCCGAGACATCCTCCACCGATAGATACTCCGGCAAACGCTCAGCCTTTTTAGGCAGGCGCAACGCCGCCGTTGGATTTTGGGCCACAGCCCCATCGCGCACCAAAAAGGCATGCAGGCCCTTCACGGCCGCAAGCGCACGCTCCACCGAGGCATCGGAATAGCCCCCATCGCGACGGTCGGCGACAAAGCCCTCCACGACCTGACGAGTCACCTCATCAAAAGACATGATGCCCGCCCGCTCCAGATAGGCGCAGTACGTCGTCAGGTCACGACGATAGGCCGCAATCGTGTTGCGCGCCAAACCCCGCTCGACCGCGAGGTAATCGAGATACTCCCCCGCCGCCACGGCGAGCGACGAGGGAGTAGCTTCGGTATGTTCTTTGTTCGCCGGCACCCTTAGTCCGTAGCGAGGTTCATGGGCGTCACCTGCAGGCGATCGACGCCCTCGTGCTGACCGATCGAGGCACGCACGAACTCTCGGAACAGCGGCTGCGGGTTGGTCGGACGGCTCTTGAACTCGGGGTGAGCCTGGGTTGCCACATACCACGGATGCACGTCGCGCGGCAGCTCGACCATCTCGACCAGGCGCTCGTCGGGCGAGAGGCCAGAGATAACCAAGCCGGCGTCCTCGAGCTGGTCGCGGAAGGCGTTGTTAAACTCAAAGCGGTGACGGTGACGCTCGTAGACGAGATCCTCGCCATATGCCTCGCGAGCGAGGGTATCGGCGGCGAGCTTGCACGGATAGGCGCCCAGACGCATGGTGCCGCCCTTCTCGGTCACATCCTCCTGCGAGCTCATCAGATCGATGACGCTAAACGGACCGTCCGGGTCGAACTCGGAGGAGCTGGCGCCGGCAAGGCCGACGACGTTGCGGGCGAACTCGCACACGGCCACCTGCATACCCAGGCAAATGCCCAGATACGGAATCTTGTGCTCGCGGGCAAACTCGGCCGCGAGGATCTTGCCCTCCAGGGCGCGCTTGCCAAAGCCGCCGGGGACCAGGATGCCCGAAGCGTCGCCCAGAACTTCGGAGACATTCTGCTCGTCGAGGCTCTCGCCGTCGACCAGCTGGACGTCCACATGGCGATCGTAGAAGACGCCCGCATGGTGCAGGGCCTCGATAACCGACAGGTACGCATCGGGCAGCTGCGTGTACTTGCCAACGACGGCGATCTTCACCTTGTCGGCGTGATGGTTGGCGTGATTCTGTTTGCGCAGGAACTCGTTCCACTCGCTCATGTCGCGCTCACGCGGGTCCAGACCCAGGCGCTCGCAAATGCGCAGGTCAAAGTCCTGCTCGGCAAGCAGCTGCGGAACATCGTAAATGCTCGCGCAGTCCTCGTTGGTAAAGACGCAATCGGTGTCGACGTCGCAGAAGCTTGCGATCTTTCCGCGGATAGCGTCATCGATATGGTGGTCGGAGCGCAGCACGATGATATCAGGCTGGATGCCAAAGCTGCGGAGCTCCTTGACGGAATGCTGCGTGGGCTTGGTCTTGACCTCGTGGGCGGCGGCGATATAGGGAACGAGCGACACGTGGATGTAGCAGACGTTCTCGGGGCCGGCCTCCTTGCGGTACTGACGAATGGCCTCGACAAACGGTTGGGACTCGATGTCGCCGATCGTGCCGCCCAGCTCGGTGATGACTACATCGGAGCCGGTCTGCTCCTCGATGCGGCGGAACTTATCCTTAATGGCATTGGTGACGTGAGGAATCACCTGCACGGTACCGCCCAAAAAGTCGCCGCGACGCTCGCGGGCGATTAGGCTTTTGTAGATGGCACCGGTCGTAAAGTTGGAATCGCGGGTCAGGTTCTCATCAATAAAGCGCTCGTAATGACCCAGGTCCAGGTCGGACTCGTAACCATCCTCGGTTACAAAGACCTCACCATGCTGGAACGGGCTCATGGTACCGGGGTCGACGTTCAGATACGGGTCGGCCTTCTGCATCGTTACTTTGTAGCCACGCGACTTGAGCAGACGGCCCAGCGAGGCCGCGGTGATACCCTTGCCCAGGGACGAAACCACGCCACCGGTTACGAACACATGCTTGGTCATATTGAGTTACCTGCGCTTCCCGTAGAAGTTGTTTATCCACATCTTACGGGTCTTCATTGTAATACTCGCACCGCGGACCGTCCGCAATTTTTCTCGCGTGCGATTGCATTTCTCAATCTTGAAACAAAACGCCGCCCGGTTTCCCAGGCGGCGTCGCTATGGCAAGGGTTACATGCTGCTATCGATCAGCAACCTCGTCCTCAAGCATTTCTTGAACGAGCATGCCGGTACGGACGCCCTCAAGATACCACTCACCACGTTCGGTGAGGCAAATGCCATTTGCAAGCTGACCGCCGTCGTCGCTATAACGCGAGACGACATCAATCATACCTTCGGAATCCAAGCGATCGATTGCGGCGCGGACACGATACGGCGAAACCCCCACGCGCTCGGCAAGCGTTTTGCGCGAGAAACCATACGGCCCGCCATTGTCTTCGGTTTGCTGGTCGATCTCCATCAACACCAGCACCTCGACACGCTTCATATCGTTAACACTCGCACGACCCTTGCCCGCCATAGCAGCCTCCTCAAACCGAGCACGAGCATCTAACGCGCCGTGCGCGACCGACACACCTCACGATGGCAGGTAATATCCATCATGCGGCATCCCGCTAAGGATGAAACAGTTACGGTTATTGTATACCGCTCAAATTGTTTCTAGGCAGGTAAACAGCTATTTTTCGCCGAAATAGACGCTTTATTGATCAAAAAGCCGTACCGGGCGCTAACCCGATACGGCCAAAATGCAATGCAATTACCGCGGTGCTTCAAACTTAGCGATGGAAGAAACCGCGGCGCTCAAACTTGGGCTCGCAGCACACGTTGATACCCAGTTTGCGCAGTACCGTCTCGTCCGTCGGCGAGATAATCACGCTAAAGAAGGCATCGCAACCGCGCAGCTGCTCCAGGCCCGAAAGGACACGAGCGGCCGTCTCACTCGTGGCCGAGGTGATCGACAGCGCCATAAGCGTCTCGTCGGTGTGGAGGCGCGGGTTTTTGCTGCCCAGGAAATGCGTCTTGAGCTTGCTGATGGGCTCGATCGCCTCATCGCTAATGACCTCGAGCTCAAGGTCGACGCCCGAGACATGCTTAAGGGCGTTCATAATGAGCGAACTTGCGGCGCCCAGGCGCGTGGAGGTCTTACCGGTCACCACGGAGCCATCGGGCATAACCATGGCACCCACGGGACCACCCGTCAGCTGCTCCCTGGTGAGGGCCGCCGAGCGCGCCGGTGAGTAGTTCTTATCGATGCCGGCTTTCTTCATAATAATCTTGAGACGGTCGACTTGCTCATCGCCCACGCCGGTACGGCGCACATTTTCGACCGCGGTAAAGTAGCGGCGGACGATCTCCATCTTGGAAGCGTCGCGGCAGGCATCGTCATCGGTGATGGCAAAGCCGACCATATTGACGCCCATGTCCGTGGGGCTCTGGTAGGGGCTCTTGCCCAGGATCTTTTCCATCAGGGCACGGACCACCGGGAAGGCCTCGACGTCGCGGTTGTAGTTGACCGTGGTCTTGTTGTAGGCCTCAAGGTGGAACGAATCGATGATATTGGCGTCGTCGAGGTCAGCCGTGGCGGCCTCGTAGGCAATATTGACCGGATGCGTAAGGGGTAGATTCCAAACCGGGAAGGTCTCGAATTTGGCATAGCCGGCGGCCGTGCCATGCTTGTGCTCGTGATACAGCTGCGAGAGGCAAGTGGCGAGCTTGCCCGAGCCAGGGCCGGGCGCCGTCACGACAACGAGCGGACGCGTGGTCTCGACGAACTCGTTCTTGCCGTAGCCTTCGTCAGAAACGATCAGATCGACGTCGTGCGGATAGCCCTCAATGGGATAGTGCAGCTTGGCGGGAATGCCGAGTGCATTCAGACGATTGCGGAAGACGTCGGCAGCGGGCTGACCGGCATACTGCGTGATAACCACGGCCGCGACAGCAAAACCGTTGCCGCGGAACAGGTCGACCAGGCGCAAGACGTCCTCGTCATAGGTAATGCCCAGGTCGCCACGGGCCTTATTCTTCTCGATGTGGTTCGCGTTGATCGCGATGATGACCTCAACATCATCGGCAATGCTCTTGAGCATGCGGAACTTGCTGTCCGGTTCAAAACCCGGCAGCACGCGGCTCGCATGATAGTCATCGAACAGCTTGCCGCCAAACTCCAAATAGAGCTTGCCACCAAACTGTGAGATGCGCTCCTTAATGTGAGCAGCCTGCAGCTCGATATACTTCGCGTTGTCGAAACCCTGGCGCATGTATGGCTCCCGTCCCGTTTCCATTTAATGTTCTAGGCGATTATAACGGAGCCCGCCCTCCCCGATACCCAGACCATCAACAGGCACCAACCAAACACGCGCTCGATAAGTTGCGGTGGAATAGTTCCCGCTTAGCCCCTCAGGACACACAAACAGGAACTATTCCACCGCAACTTCCCCTTTTGGTGCAAAGTAACCTGACCTCTTTGCATCAATAATGGAAACATCGCAGGTGGAGCATAAGTCAGCGAGCGCCCGCCAGAGCGTGCAAGGTGACGCGAAAGAGGAGGGAATGGCGCGAAGCAACCTGACACCTTTGCACCAACGATGGCAGCGCCGCAGGTGGAACAAAAGTCAGCGAAAGCCCGCCAGAGCGAGCAAGGTGACGTGAAAGAGGAGGGCATAGGCCTTTTGGCCATGCCCGACGATTGAACGTCAGATTGCCGCTCTGGCGGGCTTGCAGCGTCGAGTGATTCCGGCGTTTGGTAAAACGCCGGAACATAAGTGCGCCCCCTCCCGCGCACGGAACGGGAGGGGGCTAAAGGTAGGAGTCTACCGGTGGGTTGACCCCACCGGACAGACGATGACCAGGTGATCCTTTACAGGATCGTCAAGGTTTCCGTGGGGTACCCGTGGGGTACTTAGATCAACACGCAGGCGACGGTCAGGATGATGGCGCAGACGACGGAGAGCGCGACGATGAGCTTAAGGGCAAACTTGAGCCAGGTCGTCCACTCGATCTTGGCCAGGGCGAGGCCGCCCATGATGGCGCCGGAGGTCGGGGTGAACAGGTTCACGACACCGATGGCGGCGGAGAAGATCATGACCATGACCTCGGGCGAGAAGCCGAGCTTAACAGCCAGCGGTCCCATGATGGGCATGGAGACGGTAGCCATACCAGAGGTCGAGGGGATCAGGAAGGACAGGCCGAAGTAGACCAGGAAGCTCATGGGAGCGAAGATCACGCCGGACAGGCCAGCCAGAGCATTGGCGGCAGCGTCGAGGACGTAGACGTCGAGGCCGGTGTTAGCCATGAGGACGGAGATACCACGGGCGAGGGCGATGACGAGAACAACGGACATCATGTCGGCAGCACCGGTGATGAAGGTGTTGACGATCTGCTTCTCGGACAGGCCACCGATGATACCGATCAGGATAGCCATGAGGAAGAACCAGGTGGAAGCCTCGTCGAAGTACCACTGACCAATGGGCAGGCCGGTGATCAGGGCAGACCAGCCCTGGACGACGGTGTTACCGTCGGCATCGTAGACAGCGCCAGCGTCAAAGAAGTTGGCGACGCCCTCGTTGAGGTCTGCCAGCGGGATGAAGCCGACGATCATGACGACGAAGGTGAAGGCGAAGGCGATCAGAACACCCTTCTGACGACCGGTGAGCTTGACCTCCTTGTGAACCTCGGAAGCAGCCTTACCGTGAGCCTCTTCGGCGTCCTTGAGCTCCTGCATCGACAGGATGGTGGAACCCTTATCAGCCTTGACCTTCTTGGCATAGTTCATCACGAAGACGATGGACATGGCGGTAGTGACAATCCACAGGACGGCACCGAGGCCGATGATGATGGACTGATTCACGGCAATGTCAACGCCGGTCAGAGCGTCGACGGCAGCGCCGACGGCGAACGGGTTAACCGTGGAGCCGAGGCAGCCGCAGCCAGCGCCGAGCAGGACGGTAGCGGCGCCGACCATAGGGTCGAAGCCAGCGGCCATCATGGTAGCAGCGAGCAGGGCGTAGAAGGGAACGGTCTCCTCGCACATACCATAGGTGGTACCACCGAGGGAGAAGATGAGCATCAGCACGGGAATGAGCATGATCTCATTGCCCTTAAGCTTCTGCACCAGAACGGCGATGCCGTTGTCCAGGGCGCCGGTCTCGGTCATCATGCCGAGGAAGCCGCCCAGGATCATAACGAAGAGGCAGACGGGCAGAGCGTCAGCGAAGCCCAGGATCGGGGCGGTGCAGAAATCGCTCAGACGGGCGGCAGTAACCGCGCCGCCGGACGTGCCGGAGACGATAACGGTAATCACTGCGACAATTGCCAGCAGAGCAAGAAGAATGGTGAACGATGAAGGCATACCGCGCTTTTTCTTAGCGGTCTCAGTCATAGTTCTCATCCCCCTTCATAAATCATTTACTGATCTCGCCCGAAGCGGCTCTTCCGTGCCGTGCCTGCCGCTTGATGCGAGATTATTACCAGATAAAACCGCTCGGGGTGTGCAGCAATACACCCCGAGCGAGATGCTAGGTGCTCTTACTTGAGCGTGGCGTACATGACAGCCTTGATGGTGTGCATGCGGTTCTCGGCCTCGTCGAAGACCTTGGAAGCGGGGCTCTCGAAGACCTCGTCGGTGACCTCCTGCTCGGTGATACCGAACTGCTCGCACTTCTCGGCGCCAATGGTGGTGTTGGTGTCGTGGAAGCTGGGCAGGCAGTGCAGGAAGATGGCACCCGGGTTGGCCATAGCCATGACCTCGGAGGTGACACGATACGGGGTGAGCTGAGCGATGCGCTCGGCCCAGACCTCGTCGGGCTCGCCCATGGAGACCCACACGTCGGTGTAGATAACGTCGGCACCGGTGACGCCGTCCTTGACGTCGGTGGTCAGCTTGATGGTGCAACCGTTGGCCTCGGCGATGGGCTTGCAGGCCTCGATGACGTCGTCAGCGGGCATGCACTCCTCGGGGCCGCAGGCCACAAAGTTCATGCCGAGCTTGGAGCAGACGACCATGAGGGAACGAGCGACGTTGTTCTTGCAGTCGCCCATGAAGACGAGGGTCTTGCCCTTGATGTCGTAGTTGAAGTTCTCCTGGACGGTCAGGATATCGGCGAGCATCTGGGTGGGATGCCACTCAGTGGTCAGGCCGTTCCACACGGGCACGCCGGACTTAGCAGCGAGCTCCTCGACGTCGTCCTGGGCAAAGCCACGGAACTCGATGCCGTCATACATGCGGCCGAGAACACGGGCAGTGTCCTCGATGGACTCCTTCTTGCCCATCTGCGACGAACCCGGATCGAGGTAGGTGACGCCCATGCCCAGATCCATGCCGCCGACCTCGAAGGCGCAGCGGGTACGAGTGGAGGTCTTCTGGAAGAGCAGAACGATATTCTTGCCCTCGAGATAGCGGTGCGGAACGCCAGCGCGCTTCATATCCTTGAAGTTCTTGGAGAGCTTGAGCAGGTACTCGATCTCCTCGGTGGTGAGGTCGAGGAGCTTGAGGAAGCTACGGCCGGAGAGGTTAACACCCATGGTTCAAATCCTTTCGAAAAAATGAATTACGTAAATAGTAGCGGTGCCCGTTTGACGGGCGAAACCGGTGCGGTTGTAGGGGGACCGCACCGGAAACGGAAAGACTTAGAGGTCCTCGCGCCAGAAGGGCATGCTCATGCAGCGCGGGCCGCCGCGGCCGCGGGAGAGCTCGGCGGAGGGCACGACGAGAAGGTCCAGGCCCTCCTTGTACAGCACGTCGTTGGTGACGGTGTTGCGGGCGTAGACGCAGATCTTGCCGGGCTCGACGCACAGGGTGTTGGAGCCGTCGTTCCACTGCTCGCGGGAGGCCGCGATCGGGTCGCCGCCGCCGCAGGGGATCAGCTTGACCTGGTCGACGCCGGTGGCGTCCTCCAGGACGTGCTCGAGGGTGTCCTCGATCAGGCGGATGTTCACGTCGCCCGGGTTCTTGCCGGCGGTCAGCTCGTAGACGCGCAGGGTGCCCATGATGGCGGGGTGGATCGTGAACTTATCGACGTCGATCTGGGTGAAGACCGTGTCGAGGTGCATGAAGGCGCGCGAGACCGGGATGTCGAAGGCCAGGATGCGCTCGACCTTGGAGTCGGAGTTCCAGAAGATGTTCTGGGCCATGACGTCGATCGCGGCGGCCTGGGTGCGCTGGGAGATGCCGACGGCGAGGGTCTTCTCGTTGATGTTCAGCACGTCGCCGCCCTCGGTGTGGAACTGGCAGTCGCGGCGGAAGTACAGCGAGACGTCCTTGTAGTCGGGGTGGTACTTGAAGACGTACTTGCCGTACAGGGTCTCGCGGTTGCGGGTGACCGAGTACATGCGGTTGAGGTTGACGCCCTCGCCGACGACCGCGAACGGGTCGCGGGTGAAGTAGAGGTTGGGCATCGGGTCGATGATCAGGTCGGACTCGGACTCGGAGTTGACCAGGGAGTCGAGGGTCGTGGACGCCGTGAGGGGCATGTCGATCTCGGCCTTGGTCATGCCGGCCATGGTCTTCTTGACGAACTCGAGGTTGTCCTCGATGGAGTCCAGCTTCTCGCGGACGATCTGCGGCATGTGCTGGCCGCGGATGCCGGCCTCGGCGATGTACTGGTCGGTGAACTCGGCGCGGGCGCCGGGGACCTGGTCGAACACCTCGGCGACGAGGTTCTCGAGGTAGAGGACCTCCACGCCCTGGTCCCTCAGGATCTGGGCGAAGGTGTCGTGCTCCTGCTGTGCGACCTCCAGGAACGGGACGTCGTCGAACAGGAGTCGCTCGAGCTCGTCGGGCGGCAGGTTGAGGAGCTCGTCGCCGGGACGGTGCAGGCAGACCTTCCTGAGCTTGCCGATCTCGGAAGGCACGTGCAGACCTTTCGTCATGGCCTCCTACCTTTCTTTCGGGCCTTACTGGCCGAATGTATCAGCGCCCCTCCATATGGGACGCTGCTTGCTGACAGCTCTAGTTATATCCAAAAATCACCCGCAATTCCACCTCGCCCCCGAACGGTCAACAAAGTGCGATGAACGGTATATCGCATGTGATTCCCCCATGATGTACTTCGGCGTTCTAAAGTAACTTTTCTAAGGTAAACGCTCTTTTTTCTCAAAAATCATTCGCAATTACAACTCCAATCTTACGATTAAGAATTGCATATCTAAAACGGTTTTATGTATATAAATGACGCTTGTTCGTGTTTCTGTCTGTATTCGATGATATTCAGCTACCTATCATTCTTATTCACACATACTCACCAGTTGAGTGAGGATATAGACCGTTTTTCACAACGCGACGGGCGTCAGCTCTATGGCTTGTCAGCGTAAGAAGTAGGTAAAGATACCGTTCACGCGATACGTCCGTGCCATAGGTCGACTAAATTGAGACAATAGTGAATAGTGTTAGGCTACCGTCCCCTGCGGGGACTGAACGGACAGATGCATATGCCGAGCAAAATCGAAAAAAAGCAAGCCGCCGCAAAGCTGCGCAAACCGCCGCGCGACTTCTCGTACACGCAGAACCGAGAGCTCAGCTGGCTGCGCTTTGACAACCGTGTGCTTGACGAAGCCTTCGACGAGACCGTTCCGCTGTTCGAGCGTCTAAAGTTCGTGTCGATTTTCGAGTCTAACCTCGACGAGTTTCTCATGGTGCGCGTGGGCGGCCTGTCCGATCTGGCAGAGCTCAAAAAACAGCCTGTCGACAACAAGAGCAATATGACCGCCTCCGAACAGGTCGATGCTGTCATGGCCGAAATGCCCGGGCTCCTTACCCGATGGGAGTCCATCTTTAAGAGCATCGAGGGCAAGCTCGACACCCTGGGCGTTCACCGCGCGCGTGTCGATTCGCTTACGCCCGAGGAGCGCACCTTTGTAACCCGCTACTTCCAGGCCTACGTGTCGCCGGTCATCTCGCCGTTGGTCATTGACCCGCGCCATCCCTTCCCCAACCTGCGCAACGGTGCACTCTATCTGGCTTGTGGCCTGGACGGCGTCACCGACGAGGAGAGTCTGCTGGGCCTTATCGAGATCCCCGCCTCGATGAACCGCGTGGTCGAGATCCCCTCGCCCACCGGCACCTACTCCTACATTCTGCTCGAGGACGTCATCCTCGCCTGTCTGGACAGCTGCTTTGGCTCCTATAAGCCGCTCGACCGTTCGCTCATCCGCGTCACCCGCAACGCCGACATCGATCCGGACGGCGAGGGCGTCGAGGAGGAAGAGGACTACCGCCAGCACATGAAGCGCATCCTTAAGAAGCGCCTGCGTCTGCAGCCGGTAGTGCTCGCGGTCTCGGGGTCGCTCGAGAAGGCGACGCTCAAGACCATCCGCAAGGCGCTCGAGCTTTCTCGCCGCTCGGTCTTTACCTGCGATATCCCGCTCGACCTGGGCTACGTCTTCGGCATTGAGGGCAAGATTCCCGAGCATCTACGCAACGAGCTGCTCTTTACGCCGTTTAAGCCGCAGCCCAACCCCACCATCGATATGACCCGCTCCATCCGCGAGCAGGTGCTGCAGCACGACAAGCTGCTCTTCTACCCTTACGAGGCCATGAACCCGTTCTTGGACCTGGTGCACGAGGCCGCCTACGACCCCGAGTGCATCTCGCTGCGCATCACGCTCTACCGCGTGGCCAAGCAGAGCCGCCTGTGCGAGTCGCTGATCGATGCCGCCGAGAACGGCAAAGAGGTCACGGTGCTCATGGAGCTCCGCGCCCGCTTCGACGAGCAGAACAACATCGAGTGGGCCGAGCGTCTGGAAGAGGCAGGCTGCACCGTCATCTACGGCTCCGAAGGCTTTAAGTGCCACTCCAAGATCTGCCAGCTCACCTATCGCGAGGGCATGGCGCTAACGCGCCTCACGCTTTTGGGCACCGGCAACTTTAACGAGAAGACGGCCAAGCTCTACAGCGACTTTATGCTCATGACCGCCCATCCCGGCATCGGCGAGGACGCCAACCTGTTCTTCCGCAACCTGTCGCTGGGCAACCTGCGCGGCGACTACCGCTTCCTGGGTGTGGCGCCCGTCGGACTGAAACCGCTCATCATGCGCGGGCTTGACCGCGAGATCCAGCGCGCCCTTGCCGGCGAGCCCGCCCGCGTGTTCTTTAAGCTCAACTCGCTGACCGACCGCGAGGTCATCGACAAGATCGCCGAGGCATCGTGCGCAGGAGTCCGCGTAGACATGATCATCCGCGGCATCTCGTGCCTCAAGCCGGGCGTTCCGGGCAAGACCGAGAACGTGCATGTCCGTTCTATCGTCGGACGCTTTTTGGAGCACGCGCGCGTCTATGCTTTCGGCGTGGACTCGGACATGATTTACCTGAGCTCGGCAGACATGATGACGCGCAACACCGAGCACCGCGTGGAGATCGCCTTCCCCGTGCTCGACCCCACCTGCCGCGCCCTAGTGCACGAGTATATGGGCATGCAGCTGCGGGACAACGTGAAGGCCCGCAGCCTCACGAGCGACGGCACCTGGGTCCCCGTGGAGCGCAAAGAGGACGAGAAGCCCTTCAACTCGCAGGAAGCTCTGCTGGAGCGTGCCTATCGCAACGCTGAGTCCGCCGGGCAGCAGCGCGCACAGGAGAAGGAACGTGTGGCCGAAGAGGCTATTCAGGCCGAGATTGAACATGAGGCAGTTGCCAAACCGGAAACGGTTGCCGCTCCCCCGGTGAATGAACCCGTGGCTGCCGCAGAGCCCGCCGCGGAGAAAGCGCCCGAGGTTCAGAAGGTCCAGGCGACCGTCATTGAGCCCGAGCCTGCACCTGTACCTCGGCCCGAGCCGCAGTTCACCAAGCCCGCACACGAGCCGAACGCCCGTCGCGATAAGCCCACCGGCAAGACCAAGGCCATCGAGCGCCATCG
Source organism: uncultured Collinsella sp. (assembly GCA_937950415.1). Taxonomy (GTDB): domain Bacteria; phylum Actinomycetota; class Coriobacteriia; order Coriobacteriales; family Coriobacteriaceae; genus Collinsella. The sequence continues at coordinate 29,024 of CALFDL010000254.1, forward strand.
CCCCGGCCGCGTGCGCATGGGCCTGGGTCTGATCGGCCTGGGTCTTAAGACGCTCATTACCGGCAAGACGAAATAGTCGTTTGTAGAAGCAGTTTGTAGAAGCGCCCCGCATTTGAGGAAAGCCTCGAATGCGGGGCGCTTTTCCCTGCTACCATGGTGCGAACAACAACGCGAATGACAGGCAGGAATATGAAGCTCACTATAGAATCGATGACCTACGGCGCCGACGGGCTGGCGCACGCCGACAACGGCAAGGCCGTCTTTGTGCAGGGTGCCGTGGCAGGCGACACCGTCGAGGCCGAGGTCGTACAGGACGGCAAGTCATTCATGCGCGCCCGCACCACCGAGATTCTGGAGCCAAGCCCCAATCGCATTCAGCCTCCCTGCCCCTTCGTGGGCATCTGCGGCGGCTGCTCGTGGGGCAATCTCTCACGCACGGCACAGCTCGCCGCCAAGGAGCAAAACCTGCGCTCCACGCTCGAGCGCATCGGCAAGTTCGCTCCTGAGCAGGTCGATGAGCTGGTGCAGCCCATCCGCCACACCAAGGACGACTGGGGCTACCGCAACAAGATCGAGCTCGAACCGACCGTCGTCAACGGTCGTGTTCGTCTTGGCATGCACGGTGTCGACCCCACCAAAATTGTGACCGTCGATGCGTGCCCGCTGTTCGATAAGCGTTTTCCCAAGGCGCTCAAATCGGTCGTCGGCGCACTCAACTATCTAAGCGGCAGCCATGATTTGGGCCTCGAGCGCGTGGGCATTCGCGCCTCGCGCCGCACTAAGGCGCTCGAAGTCGCACTCTGGACGCCCACGGGTTCCTTCCCGCGCTCGCAAGTCTCGCGCGTGCTGGCAGACGCCGCGCACCCCACAAGCGTGGTGCGCGTGATGAGCAAGGGCGAGAAGAAGGCCCGCCGCGTCTCTAAGGTAGAGATGCTCGCCGGCGAGGGCTCGTGGACCGAGAACATCGCCGAAGGCCAGATGCGCCTGTCCGCTCCGTCGTTTTTCCAGGTCAACACCAAGGGTGCCGAGATTTTGATCGATCTTGTCATGGAAGCGCTCGACCCGCAGGAAGACGAGCTTGCCGTGGACCTGTACTGCGGTGCCGGCACCTTTACCCTGCCGCTCGCCCGCCGCTGCGACTTTGTCGCTGCCGTCGAGGCCTACGGCCCCGCCGTGCGCGATCTACGCCGTAACCTGGAAATCAACAAGCTTGATAACGTCGACGTCATTGGCGGAGACGCGGTGCGCGAGTTCCCCGACCAGGATGCCGACATCTTGGTGGTCGACCCGCCGCGCGCAGGCCTCGCCCCCGAGGCGATCGGCCTTATCGCCAGCACGAGTGCCCGCGATGTCGCCTACGTGAGCTGCGACCCGGCCACCCTGGCGCGCGATCTCAAACGCTTTGTCGAAGAAGGCACCTTCTCCCCCGTAAAGATCACGCCAGTCGACCTGTTCCCACAAACCTTCCACTGCGAGACCGTCGTCCACCTTAGGCGCAACTAGCCGCTTAATCATTGCTCAGAAAATCATTGGGAAATCGAGCGTGGCAAGCGGAGGTCTTCGGGGTATAAGACGGCTAATTGTATGCCGCCTATGAAAGGAACCCTCATGCCCAGCGTTGCCGTTCTCGCCGCCGATGGCTTTGAAACTATTGAATGCTTGACCATGGTCGATGTCATGCGTCGCGGCGGCGTGCGCGCCACGCTCGTCTCGATCATGCCCACGCGTGAGGTCGTAAGCTCGCTGCAGATTCCCGTGACCTGCGATGCGCTCTTTGATGAGATCGACTTTGACGAGTACGACTGCGTCGTGCTGCCTGGCGGCCTACCCGGTGCCACCAACCTGCGCGCCGATCAGCGCGTCTGCGACGTGGTCTGCGAGTTCGCCGCGACCAAGCACGTCGCCGCCATCTGCGCCGCCCCGTTTATCCTGGGCGAGCTCGACCTGCTCGAGGGGCGCCACGCCACGTGCTTCCCTGGCTTTGAGAAAAGCTTCCCCGAAGGCGCCTATACCGGCGAGAAGGTCACGCAAGACGGCAACATCATCACTGCCAGCGGCATGGCACAGTCCCTCCCCTTTGCATTGGAGCTGCTGCGCACGCTCGCCGGCGACAAGGCCGTCGAGAAGGTCGCCGAGGGCATCCAACTATGATTTTGGCTTCGCAATCGCCGCGCCGCATAGAGCTGATGCGCGAGGCAGGCTACAACATTCGCGTGATTCCCGCGGATATCGACGAAACGCCCTTTGATGGCGAGGCCCCGCTCACGCTTGTCGAGCGCTTGGCACGCGCCAAGGCGGCTGCCGTTGCTGCCGAGTATGCCGAGCCCAATGAGCTGACGGTCGCGGCCGACACCATCGTCACCTTTGACGGCAAGATTCTGGGCAAGCCGGCAACCGAGGACGAGGCGTGCACCATGCTCCGCGAGCTTTCGGGCCGCACGCACCAGGTCGCAACCGGCGTCTGCATCGTTAAGGCAGGCGATACGGCCGCCCCGCATGCCGCCGAAAGCCTGTCCTTTGTCGATGTGACCGACGTGACGTTCTACGAGCTCACCGACGAGCAGATCGAGCACTACGTCGCCTCGGGTGAGCCCATGGACAAGGCCGGCGCCTACGGCATTCAGGGCACAGGAGGACGCATGCTCGTGCACGATATTTCGGGCGACTTCTATAACGTGGTGGGCCTACCCATCGCCCGCGTCGCGCGCGCGATTCAAAAACTCTCGTAATTGCATCTGGCGCTGGGTATCCCCCGGCGCCTACAATTTTGGCGTACCGTACGGATCCCGACCGGGCACAAGGCGCGGCGGAAAACCGATAGGAGTTAAACATGGATACACTGCTCGAGGCCATTGACGTCTGCGATGTCGATGGCTTTTGCTATGGCAACTATACGGACGAGGAGGCCGGCACCGGTTGCACCGTAATCGTGGCACCCGAGGGCGCCACCGGCGGCGTTGACGTTCGCGGCGGTGCTCCAGCATCGCGCGAAACCGACCTGCTGCGACCCGAGAACACCGTCGACAAGGTCCACGCCGTCTGCCTTTCGGGTGGATCGGCCTTTGGCCTCGAGGCTGCAAGCGGCGTCGCTCGCGAGCTTGAGAGCCGCGGCATCGGCCTTCCCGTCGGCCCCACGCAGGTGCCTATCGTGTGCTCCAGCTGTATCTTCGACCTCGCCTTTGGTAACCCCACCGTGCGCCCCGACATTGAGGCCGGCATCGCCGCCGTGCGCGAAGCACTCGACCACACCCCCACCAAGCTCGAACAGGGCAACGTAGGCGCCGGCACGGGCGCTACCGTGGGTAAGCTCATGGGGCCTGCCACCTGCATGAAGGCCGGCCTTGGAGCTGCCGCCGTGGCACTCGGCCCCATCAAGGTGGGCGCCGTGGTCTCGGTCAACGCCTGCGGCAACGTTGTCGACCCCTTCACCGGCGAGTGGGTCGCCGGTATGCGTGCCGCAGCCGATAGCGACCAGATCGTCGACATGGAACTCGCAGCCTTTGCCGCCGCCGGATCCATGCAGATGCCGCTCGACCGCACCAACACCACCATCAGCTGCATCGTCACCAACATGGAGCTCACTAAGGCCCAGGCCACCAAGGTCTCCCAAATGGCCGCAGACGCCTACGCACACGCCATCCGTCCCACGCACACCACCAACGATGGCGACACCATCTACACCCTCGCCAGCGGCAAACTGGGCGCCCAGGCAAGCGCCGCCGTTCCCCTAGACCTGCTGGGCATGCTCGCCGTAAGGGCTTTGCAAACCGCCATCGTAAACGGAGGCAAAACCGCCAAAACCTCCCACGGCATCCCCGGCACCGCGAAGTAAACTAGCTCGTCCGGTTGCCCGGTGGGTCTTGGTTATGTTTGCTGCTCTACAGTCCTGGCTCGCACGAAGAGCACATTAAGTGCTCTTCGGCTCGTGCGGAACTCGCGACAAACATAACCAAGACCCACCGGGCAACCTACCAACCAAAATCTTTTCAGCCCAGGCCCCTGTGTACCGCGCGTCGGAGATCTTCAAATTCAGCTTGCTGACATAAAGCGGGACATAGCAGAGGACCCCTGGTCCTTAACTTGATACGAGTTCCGCACGCAAAGGAGGCGCCAGTGGCGCCTCCGTCTTGCGCAGGACTGTTCGAAGTAGCAAGTTAAGGACCAGGGGTCCCCGTTACCCGAGCGCTTCTGTGCTAGTTGAATTTGAAGATCTTTGAGGCAAGACGGTATAGGCCGAGTGTGGTTTTGTCTCCGGCCCGTCCGCGCAGATTGGTGAAGAACCCGACCACGCCGTAGCGGGCACGACGATACATGCGCTCGTCGTAGGCCTTCAAATCATTCCACAGCGTCTTTAGGCGCTCGTCGGCGCAATCTTCCTCGGAAAGCTTGGTCAACACCGAGCAGATCGCCATCATCATGGTGAAGTAGCCCATCATGTACGAACGCAGACGCGACGACTCGACATCGCTGTACAGGTGGTACGACTCCATCATGATACGCGTAACACGGAACTGCTGGTCCAGACGCTTGACCATCGTGGCCTCGTTGACACTCTGGCCCTCGCGACCGATAAAGTAGCGATAGAGGTCGATGTCGGCGTAGTACATGGTCTTGCAACGCGGCAGCGGCACGTAGGCGTAGATGTTGTCCACATAGAACGTGTGCGGCGGCATGGGAAGGTTGGACTCGCGCAGCACGTCCGTGCGATAGCACAGGCTGTGCATGAGCAGATTCTGGTCCAGGCGGAAATGGCCGATCTGGTCCCAGGTAAAGATCTTTTTTCGAGGCAGGGCAAACTTGTAACCAATGGCCGTATGCGTACCCTCGTAAACCTTCTCGTACACGTAGTTCGAGATAAACAGGTCAACGCGCTGGTCGCGCTCTTCAAAGCCGCGCAGAATCGACAGCATGGTCGAAAGGGCAGCGCCGTCAAGCCAGTCGTCCGAGTCGACAACCTTGTAGTAGGTGCCCTGCGCCTCGCGCAGACCCGAAAGGACGGCAATACCGTGGCCGCCATTCTCCTGGTGCACCGCGCGAATGATACCGGGATAACGTGCCTCCCACTCGTCGGCCTTATCGGCCGTCTCGTCCTTGGAGCCGTCGTCCACTACGATAATCTCGATATCGGTGGCGTAATTGCTCCCCTCCAAGATGGAGGTGATGCAATGGTCCATGTCCTTGGCGGCGTTATACGAGGGAATACCGAATGTTATGACTTTATGCATGGCAGGCGATAATCTCATCCGAAAGATCGAGGGCGGAATTGGTCACAGCGTCCATATCGTAGTAACGATACTCGGCCAGACGACCCACCGGGTGGAAGTTTGTCAGGTTCTGGACGCGCTCAAGATAGCGCTCATAGAGCTCACGGTTCTCGGGCTCAAGAATGGCGTAGTACGGCGTCTCGCCCGAGCCGGGCGTATAGGCCTTGGAATACTCCTTCATGATGGTGGTCTTGCCGGGCAGGATCTGACCGGTCATGTTCTTGAACTCGGTAATGCGCGTGTAGTCCTCGCTCGTGGTGTAGTTGACGGTGCCCACAGGCTGGAACTGGTCCATATCGAGCGTCTCGAACTTCATGTCGAGCGTGCGGTACGGCAGCGCGCCCAGGTCGAGGTTGAACAGCTCATCGAGCGGACCGGTATAGACAATCTCGCCGCCGTAGACCTTGCCGTCGACCTTGACGGTTGTCTCGTCGATCTCGAAGAGATCGCGAGCATCCACGTCGCAGAACACATCAATCAGGTCGTGGTCGAGCATGTGCTCAAACAGCGCCGTGTAGCCATCCTGCGGCATACCCTGGAAGGGGGCCTGCGGGAAGTAACGGTCATCATCGCCCACAAAAACGGGAACGCGGCCGGTGATCGACGGGTCGATCTGGTCGGGCGTCTGACCCCACTGCTTCATGGTGTAATGCAAAAAGACGTTCTCGTAGACGTAATCGGCGACCTCGGCCAAGTCGGGGTCGTTCTTCTTACGCAGCTCCATAATGGGCACCTTGACATCCTTGCCAAAGGTCTCCACGAGCTTCTGATACAGCTCCTCGCCGCGCTCATCACCAAAGGCGAGCTTGAGACTCGCATGGTTGAAGGGCACGGGCATAAGGGTGCCGTTGATGTTGGCGAGCACCTTGTGCTGATAATCCGTCCATTTGGTAAAGCGCGACAGGAAATTGTGCACGCGCTCGTTAAAGGTGTGATAGATATGCGGACCGTACTCGTGGATCAGGATTCCGGCCTCGTCAGTGCAGTCATAGGCATTGCCCGCAATGTGGCTACGGCGCTCCAAAACGGCAACACGATAGCCGATGGTCTCGGCAAGACGGCGGGCGCAAACGGCACCGGCATATCCAGCACCGACGACAATCATGTCGTACGCGCCGGCGTTAAAGCCTTCAGGCAGGCCTGAGGTAATCTGCATCGATACTCCTTGTCAAAAGCCACGGGCTCGTTAGCTGGGCTTTTCTCGAACATTCTTCGAGACATATTTATCAGAGCGATTATAGCGCTAATGCGTCCTATAATGAGCTTGCCACACAAGGAAAGCTCAAGCACCGCGGCGTACATAATTGAAAGGTAAACCCGCTAGCAGCGGGTTTATTCGTGAACAGCCGGGTGCCTGGAGCTTAGCGAAACGCTTGTAAGGAGTAACATGAGCGATTTCCTAAACCGTATGAAGTCTGCCGCCAAGGCCGACCTTAAGACCATCGTCCTGCCCGAGGGCGAGGATCCGCGCACCATCGTCGCGGCCAACAAGATCATCGAGGAAGGCCTGGCCAACATCGTCATCCTGGGCGATCCCAACGAGATCAACGTCCCCGGCGCCACCGTCATCGACCCGCGCAACGCCGAGAAGCACGAGGAGTACGCACAGAAGTTTGCCGAGCTCCGCGCCAAGAAGGGCGTTACCATCGAGCAGGCTCGCGCCCAGGTGATGGATGCCACCTACTTTGGTACCATGATGGTCAAGATGGGCGATGCCGACGGCCTGGTCTCCGGCGCCTGCCACTCCACCGCCGATACCCTGCGCCCCGCGCTGCAGATTCTCAAGACCGCCCCGGGCACTAAGCTGGTCTCGGCCTTCTTCGTGATGTGCACCGACACCCCGCAGTTCGGCACCGACGGCACGCTGATCTTCGCCGACTGCGGCCTCAACATCAACCCGTCCTCCGACGAGCTCTCCGAGATCGCCATCGCCTCCGCTCACTCCTGGTCCACCTTCATGGGCAACGTTGAGCCGCACGTGGCCATGCTCTCCTACTCCACCATGGGCTCCGCCGGCGGCGAGGTCGCCAAGAAGGTCCAGGAGGCCGTGAAGTTCTGCAAGGAGAAGGCTCCCGAGCTCGCCATCGATGGCGACCTGCAGCTCGACGCCGCTATCGTCCCCACCGTCGCCCAGCTCAAGGCTCCCGGCTCCTCTGTCGCCGGCAAGGCCAACGTGCTCGTGTTCCCCGACCTCGAAGCCGGCAACATCGGCTACAAGCTGGTCCAGCGCTTCGCCGGCGCCGATGCCTACGGCCCCATCCTGCAGGGCATCGCCAAGCCGGTCAACGACCTGTCGCGCGGCTGCTCTGCCGACGACATCGTGGGTGTCGTGGCCATCACCGCCGTCCAGGCTCAGATGGCTGAGTAGCGTACGCACTCGCCCGAAGGCCGTACGGGCTAACCCCTGAAAACGTCCTCGACCAATGAAACGCCCCCGTTCTGCTCCTTCGGAGCTGCGAACGGGGGCGCTTCTGGTCTGCGGAATGTTTTCAAAACCAAGCCCGGCCCCGGCCTGCGGCGACACAGCTGGCGGTTCTTGGGCATCACTTGCTGGCGGGGTTCCTTGTCTGAGTTGGACTTAGTTGGCGGGTCTACTGGTCCCGGTCGCTGTCCCGTCTCAGCATCGATCTCAGCTTCTCAAAGCTCTCCTCGCTCAGGCAGTGCTCCATGTGGCAGCCCTCTTGCGACGCGACCTCAGCCGAAACACCCGCATCCTCCAGCAGCCCCACGAAAAAGCAGTGACGCTCCCACATTTGACGAGCGACCTCCAGACCACGCTCCGTCAGATGAACGTCGCGCTTGCCCATTTCGACATAGCCGTTGCTTTCCAGCGTCGCCATGGCCTTGGAAACACTCGCCTTGGTTACGCCGAGGTACTCCGCAACGTCGATCGAGCGCACGATGCCCTGACGTTCCGACAGAACGTAGATCGATTCGAGATAGTCTTCTCCGGATTCACGTAGGGCCATGGGCCGCCTTTCGCGATGATTGCTAGTTAGCCTTTGGATACTTTTCACAGCTTACTTTACCGCAAAAGTTGCCCATGTCTTACTACTTTGCCTAAAAGTTAGCCGTGTTTCACAAAACGTGCGGGACGAAAACAAAATGGGGACGCCCCGCAAGGAGTGTCCCCAGGTGCCGGCAGAAAAGGAGCGTCCCAAAGTGCCGAGCCGCAGCTATAACAGGCCAAAGTGCTTTGCGGCGTTGTAGATCCCATCGTCGTCCACGGCGGTCGTCACGTAGGTCGCCGCGGCCTTCACGGTATCCTGCGCGTTGCCCATGGCCACGCTCGTGCCCACGGCGGCAAACATCGACAGGTCGTTCTCGCCGTCGCCAAAGGCAATCGCCTCGCTCGCGTCGATACCAAGCCGCTCGAGCGTCGCCGCCACGCCCAGGTCCTTGCCGCCGTTAGCGGGAATAATGTCGCAGAACAGGTCGCACCAGCGCGTGGTGAGCGAATGCGACACCGCGTCGGTCACGATATGCTCGTCGGCAGGGTCCACAAAGGCGCAGAACTGGTAGACCGGCGCATCGAAGGCATGCTCAAACGGCTCCTCGTGGTAGACGATTCCCGCGTTGCTACCGGCCGTCACCACGCGCTCGGACAGGCGGTTCACAAACGAGTTCTCGCCCTGCATGCACAGCGAGTCGTAGCGCCCCTCGGCCACCTGGTCCACGATCACCGCGACGTCGTCCGGATCGATCGGACAGCTGCGGTAAACCCCCTCGGCATCAAAGCAGTGCTGACCCGAGAGCGTAATGTACGCATCCCAACCAAGATCGAACAGCCAATCGGGCATCTGATAGGTCGGGCGACCCGTAGCAATCACGCATGCGATCCCCTGCTCATGAAAGCTGTCGAGCACCTGCTGCGCCGACGCCGGAATCCGGTGCGTCTTAAAGCTCAGCAGCGTGCCGTCGATATCGAAAAATGCGGCCTTGATCATCCTCGTCTACTCCTCGCCCTCGAGCTTTTCGCTCGCCTCGAGCCACGCCATCTCCAGCTCGTCCATGGCGGCGTGAGCCTCGTCGATCTTTGCCTGCTGCTCGCCCAGCGCCGTGTAATTGGTGGGGTCGACCTGCGCCATCGCAGCCTCGGCCTCCTCCACGCGAGCGCGCTGCGTCTCCATCTTGCGCTCGAGCGAGCTCACCTCGCGGCGGAGCTTCTGGCGCTCGGCGTTGGAAAGACCGTTGGGCTGCCCGCACGTCTTGGGCTTTTCGGCCGCAACCGCTGCGGCGCTGGTGTCGAACGTGCCGGTCTTGGCGCTCGGCGCGCCCACGGGCTCGCCCTCGGCGGTAGCGTTGCACAGGCGCAGGTACTGGTCCACGCCGCCGGGCATATGCGTCAGGTGACCGTCGAGCAGTGCCCACTGCTGGTCGGTCACGCGCTCCATCAAAAAGCGGTCGTGCGTCACCAGGATCAGCGTGCCGGGCCAGCCGTCCAGCAGGTCCTCGACAATCGCGAGCATGTCGGTATCCAGGTCGTTGCCCGGCTCGTCCAGGATGAGCACGTTGGGCTCGTCCAGAATCGTCAGCAGCAGCGACAGGCGACGGCGCTGGCCGCCCGAAAGGTCGCCGATGCGGCTCCAGAGCTGCTGGGTCGTGAAGCCCAGGCGCTCGCAGAGCTTCTCGGGCGAGGTCTCCTTGCCGTCGATGACGTAGTACTTCTTATAGTTGCCGAGCACCTCGCGGATCGTGTCGCCCATGTAGGGCTTGAGCTCCTCGAGCTGCTGCGACAGCACGCCAAAGCGCACTGTCTGGCCAATCTTCACGCGGCCGCGCGTGGGTTCAATCTTGCCCTGGATCACGTCAAGCAGCGTCGACTTGCCAGCGCCATTCTCACCCAAAAGACCATAGCGGTCGCCCGCACCAATGAGCCAGGCCACATCGGAGAGCACCTGCTTGGGCGCGCCGCCGGCATCCGCATAGCCGGCGTCCACGTCGACCACGTCGATAACCTGCTTGCCTAGGCGGCTCACGGCGAGGCGCTTGAGCTCCAGCTCGTCACGCACGGGCGGCACGTCGGCGATCAGCTCGCGAGCGGCATCAACACGAAACTTGGGCTTGGTGGAACGCGCCTGGGCGCCGCGGCTCAGCCACGCGAGCTCCTTGCGCGCCATGTTGCGACGGCGCTCCTCGGTAACCGCGGCCATGCGGTCGCGCTCCACGCGCTGCAGGATATATGCGGAGTAACCGCCCTCGAAGGGATCGACCTGGCCGTCGTGGACCTCCCACATACTGGTGCAGACCTCGTCCAAGAACCAACGGTCATGCGTGACCACGAGCATGGCGCCCTGGCCACGCTGCCAGCGGGCCTTTAAGTGACGCGCGAGCCAGTTGATGGTGCGCATGTCCAGGTGGTTGGTGGGCTCGTCGAGCATGAGCACATCGTAGTCGCCGATCAGCAGGCGCGCGAGGTCCACGCGGCGGCGCTGGCCACCCGAAAGCTCGCCCACCGTTCCCTCCCAGGGCACATCGCTAATGAGGCCGGCGAGGATCTGGCGCGTGCGGGGGCTCGATGCCCACTCGTACTCGGGCGTGTCGCCCACGACGGCATGATGCACGGTGTCGGTATCGACCAGGTTGTCCTTTTGGCCGAGCAGACCGATCGTGGTGCCGCGACGGTGCGTCACGCGCCCGTCATCGGGCTCCAGCGTGCCGGCGAGCACGCTCAGCAGCGTCGACTTACCGTCGCCGTTTTTACCGACGATACCAATACGGTCGCCCTCGCCCACGCCGAGCGTCACGCTATCGAAAATATGCTTGGTGGGAAACTCTAGGCTGACGGAATCGCATCCCAAAAGAATCGCCATATGCCCTGCTCCTTCGTAGAAATTCAACGTTGTCCATGATAGCAGCGAGCCCCACCCCAAACCACCACGAAGGCGCCTGTCCCCTTTGTGGCGGTCGTTTCGGTCGCAGAGCAAAAAGGCGGGCCATCTCCCAAAAGAGATGACCCGCCTCTCCAATCAGTCCCGTGGCGACCGTGGCCGCCGCGGGCCTCAAGCATGTCCCGGACTAGGAGAACATGCCGGTGAGGTAATCATTCAGCCGCTGATCCTTGGGCCGTTGGAAAATCTCGTCGGTCTCGTCGTACTCGACCATATCGCCCATGTAGAAGAACGCCGTGCGGTTGGACACGCGCGACGCCTGCTCCATGTTGTGCGTCACGATGACAATGGCGCGGTCGGCCACGATCGACGACATAAGGTCCTCGATCGCCAACGTCGAGATGGGGTCGAGCGCCGAGCAGGGCTCGTCAAACAGGATCACGTCGGGGTTGAGCGCCAGCGTGCGCGCGATACACAGGCGCTGCTGCTGACCGCCCGAAAGCGCATAGGCGCTCTTGTCGAGCTTGTCCTTGACCTCATCCCACAGCGCCGCGCCGCGCAGGCTCTCCTCGACCATGCGGTCGAGCTCGTCGCGATCGGTAATACCGTGGCGCTTGGGCGCAAACGTAATGTTGTCGCGGATGGACTTGCGAAACGGGTTGGGCTGCTGAAACACCATGCCAATGGAACGACGCAGCTCGTACGTGTTCTCGGTCTTGGTGTTCACGTTGCGCCCGCGGTAGTTGATCTCGCCCTCCACGCGGCAACCGCGAATCTCGCGATTCATCAGGTTGAGGCTGCGCAAAAAGGTCGACTTACCGCAGCCCGAAGGCCCGATGAGCGCCGTGATCTCGCCCTTGTGGAAGTCAAGCGACGTGTTATGCAGCGCATGGTGGTTGCCGTAGTACACGTTGACGTCCTTGGTGGAGAGCACGACCTCGTCGCTCACGGCCTTGCCGCTCACGCGCACGCGCTTCTCGCTCTCCCCCACGCTCGACAGAAAATCCTGGGTCTCGGACATGGCCGCCTCGGTTGCGGGCGTTGCATTCATCTCGCTCATTCGGCCGTCATCTTCCTTGCCAGTTGCTTGCCCACGATACGGGCGACTACGTTAAACAGCAGCACGCAGATCATCAGCAGTGCCGCGGTGCCCCAGACGATCTGCTGAGCCTCGGGGCTGCCCTCGCCGTAAATCTTGTAGATGTGCACGGCGAGCGACTCGCCGGGACGGAACACGTTCCAAGCGCAGGTGGGGCTCGACAGGTTAAAGCTCAAGAAGTTCAGGCGAACCGGCGAGCTCATGCCCGAGGTAAAGAGCAGTGCTGCGGCCTCGCCAAACACGCGACCGGCCGAAAGCACGATGCCCGTCACGATGGCAGGCATGGCCTCGGGGATCAGGATGTGCAGCGTGGCCTCCCAGCGAGTGAGGCCCATGGCCAGGCACGCATCGCGCTGGGCCTGCGGCACGTCCTCGAGCGCCTGCTGGATCACGCGCACCAGGATGGGGATGTTGAACATGGTGAGCGCGACGGCGCCGGAGATGATGGAGTACTTCCAGCCCAGCTGCACCGAGAACACCAGAAAACCGAACATGCCGACGACGATGGAAGGCAGCGAGGACAACGTCTCGATGGCGGTGGAGGCGATGTCGCGGATGGGTCCGTCCGGCGCGTACTCAACCAAAAAGACCGCGCCACCCAGGCTGATGGGCACCGAGATGATCAGGGTGATCAGCAGCAGGTAGAACGAGTCGAACAGCTGGTAGAGCACGCCGCCCTGCGTTCCGTTGGCGCGCGACGGCTCCGTGAGAAAGCCCGGCTGGAACAGCGTCGAGATGCCCTCGAACAGGATATAGGCCACCATGGAGACGACGATGAGCATGACGATGGCGACGATCGCCGTCAACACGCCCGTGGCGAAGCGGTCCTGCTTTTGGACACGCCCGAGCCTCGCCTCGTCGATGTGGATACGCGTGCTAGCCACGAGCCTTCGCCCCCTTGCGGCCAATGAGATGGATGATCAGGATGAAGATGAGACTCATGCCCATCAGCAGCAGGCCGAGCGCCCACAGAACATCGTCTTGGGCCGAGCCCTCGGCATAGACTGCCATGGACGTGGTGAGCGTGGTGGTGATGGTCGAAGCCGGCGACAGCAGCGACGTCGGCATGGCCTCGATACCGCCGATGACCATGCGCACGGCGAGCGTCTCGCCAAAGGCACGCGTCATGCCCAGGATGACTGCAGTCATGAGCGACGGCATGGCGGACTTGAGCACCACGTGCCAGATGGTCTGCCAGCGGGTGTAGCCCAGCGCGAGCGAGCCCTGGCGGTAGCCGTCGGGCACGGCGCGCAGGCCATCGACCGAAAGCGTGGTCATCGTCGGCAGAATCATGACCGCCAGCACGATGGCGCCGGGCAAGATGCCCAGGCCCGTGCTCACGTGGAAAACGCTCTTCATAAGACCGACGACCACGTGAAAACCGATCAGGCCAAAGACGACCGAGGGAATGCCGGTCAAAAGCTCAATGAGCGGCTGGAAGACCTTGGAGCCAAACTTAGGCTGGATCTCGACCGCAAAGATGGCAGAGCCGATAGCGATGGGCAGAGCGATGAGCGTGGAGAGCACCATGACCGCAAACGAGGTGACGATCAGGGGCAGGGCACCGGTATAGGGCAGACCGTTTTCGGCCGTGTTGGCCAGGTCCCACTTGGTACCGGTGAAAAACTCGACGACCGAGACGCCGTCCTTGACAAAAGCCGAGAGGCCCTTTTGGGCGACCATGAAGATGAGCGCGGCAACGACAAGCGTCACGAGCGCTACGCACGCGCCCGTGACGCCCAAGCCCACGTTCTCAAGGTCGCGCTTTGGCAGCTGTTTTGCCATTGCAAACCTTTCCGAGGGCGAATAATTACTTGGAGGAAACCTTGCCGCTGGCGTCCTTGACGACCTTCATGGCAGAGACGGGGATAAAACCCTGCTCCTCGACGAGCTTGCCCTGGACGTCATCGGAAAGCATAAAGTCCAGGAAAGCCTTGGTGGCCTCGTCGGCGTCCTTGGAGCAGTACATGTGCTCGGTCGCCCAGATCTTGAAGGAGTCGTCGGTGACGTTCTCGCTCTTGGGCTCGACGCCCTCGACCTTGATGGCGTTGAACTTGGAGTCGTCGAAGTGCGAGAAGTCGAGGTAGGAGATGGCGTTGTCGGTGCTGGCCATCTGAGTCTGGACGTCGCCGGACTTGTCGAGCTCGGCGTCGCCCTTAAAGTCGACAGCCTCGTCGCCAAAGACGGCGGCCTCGAAGGTGGCGCGGGTGCCGGAGCCGGCCTTACGGTTGAGGACGACGATGGTCGCGTCGTCGCCGCCGACCTCCTTCCAGTTGGTGATCTGGCCGGAGAAGATGCCCTTGAGCTGCTCGAGGGACAGGTCGTCGACCTTGACGTTCTTGGAGACGACGGGGCCCATGCCCACGACGGCGACCTCGTGATCGACGAGGTTCTTGACCTGGTCGGCCTCGAGCTTGGTCTCGGCGAAGACGTCGGAGTTGCCGATGGTGACGGTGCCGGCGGCGACAGCGGTCAGGCCCTTGCCCGAACCGTTGCCCGAGCCGGAGATGGAGACGTCGGGGTTGGCGTCCATGAACTTCTCGGCAGCAGCCTCGACGAGAGCCTGGAACGAAGAGGCGCCGTCGTAGGTCACCTCGCCGGAGACGGACTCGGCAGCAGCGGCGCTACCCTTGTCGGCGGCGCCGGAGGCACCTGAGCCACCGCAACCAACAAGGCCGAGGCCCACGAAGCTGGCAAGACCACCAGCGAGGCCGAGGAACTGACGACGAGAATAAGCCTGATCGAGCATGATCTTCCTTTCATACATGCGACTCGCGGGCACCCTGCCCGCTTTGCTGTTTGGAAAGATACGACCTCGATCGGGCGGAAGCCGCGCCAGCTGCGGTTTCTTACGGGCATCTGATAGACCCTTACCGCAAGCGCTGTCCAGCCTTTACAAACGAATAACAATCCCCACCACAACCATGGCACGCCTTTTACACCGAAGGAAACTAGTCATTGGGGACGTTCTTAAACGACTAGTCGTTGGGGACGTTCTTGTTTGACTAGTCACTTAAGAACGTCCCCAATGACTACCCTCCCGCAACTAAAAAAGCCCGGGCTGAAGCGCCGGGCTTGTAATGCAAGTTAATTTCCAAGCAAAATGTTGGGGTTTCCCAGGTGCCCGAGATTGCCCCGAAAGAGGAGCGCCGCGTACTTTGGTACGCAAGCGACGGTTTGAGGGGCAAGGTCGGGTGCCTGGGGAAGTCCTACAGCTCGAGTTCGTTTAGACGGAGGATTGCCACGATATAGATCTTGAGCGCTTGCTTGAGCTGGTCCTCGTTGGCACACTCGTTGGGGCCGTGCATCTGGCCGCCCCACGCGGGCAGCTCCAGGCCGGTCTCCTCGGGGCCAAACGACACGGCGCGGGCAAAGTTGCGCGCGTACGTGCCGCCGCCCATGGCGAAGGGCTCGGCATGCTTGCCCGTAAACTCGTTATAGGTGTCGATAAGCGCCTTCACGGCCGGGTCGTCGGCCGAGACCGAGAACGGCACCTTGGCGCGGCCCACGCGATACGTCACGCCGAAGCGGCCCACGAGCGGCTCAAGCTGCTCGCACATGGTATCGGCGCTCGTGCTGTCGGGGAAACGCACGTCGATGACCTGCTCAATGTGGCCATCCACCACACGGATGACGCCGGGGTTGCACGTGAGCGGGCCAAACGCCGCACTCGTCGCATCAATCCCCAGGCCGCGGCCATAAGCATCCGCGTGCACAAAGGCCAGGAACTTGACGAACTCGTGCTCGGCAGGCGTCAGCAGGCGCTCGCCGCGGGCGCCAAACGCGTCCTCGGCCTCGCGCAGGTACGCCACGATCAGGCCGACGGCATTGATCGTGCCCTCGGGCATCGAGGCATGGCCACCGATACCGTGGGCGAAAATCTGCGCACGCCCGTTATCAAGCGCCGTGATCTCCAGGCGGTCGGCGTTCTCAACGGGCGCCGGCAGCTCATCGGCGGCAATCGCAAGCTCGCAGATGGACTGCGACGGAATAGCGTTGCTCGCCTCGGCACCGCTCCAGGACACAATGCGCCCGCCGTCGATCTTGGGGCTCACAAACGTCGCCCCAAACTGGCCCTTCTCGGCATTGCAGACCGGGAACTCGGCATCGGGCGTAAACAAAAAGTCGGGATCTGCGTAGTTCTCCAAATAATGGTGAACGTCGGACATGCCCACTTCTTCATCGCAGCCCAGCAGCGCGCGGAAGGTATAGCGCGGGGTAATGCCGTGTTTGAGCAGGTAGGCGCCGGCGTAGAGCGACAGCACGGCCGGGCCTTTGTCGTCGATCACGCCGCGGCCGAGCAGCCAGCCCTCGCGACGCTCCATCGCAAACGGATCGGTGTTCCAACCGGGGCCGGCGGGAACCACGTCCACGTGGCAGATGGTCGCGAGCTGCTTGTCGCCGCGACCCGGGATATCGGCGATACCCACATAGCCCTCGTCGTCGCTCGTCTGGTAGCCGAGCTTTTGTGCGATACCGAGCGCGCAATCGAGCGCGTCACGGACCGGACGGCCAAACGGCGCGCCGGGCTCTGCATCGGCAGAAACTGCCACGGACGGATAACTCACCAGCTGCTCAATATCGGCGACGACATCCTCCCAGACCTCGTCGACATACTCGGCGACGCTCTGCTCCACCTGATTCATGGACGACCTCCTTACCAATGAGCGGCGAGCCTGCCCGCCCCTCACATCACATACTTATATAGCGAAAAGTTTAGCAAGCTCGGCCACCGAGTGCACCACCGCATCGGCGCCCGCGGCCTCGTGCTCCCCCGGCGCCGCCGCACCCGAATAAATGCCGATGCACGGCACGCCCATCGCGTGCGCGCCCTCGACGTCGTTAAAGCGGTCGCCGATCATCACGGCCTCGTCCGCGGTCGCACCCAGGGCCGC
>CALFDL010000255.1 GCA_937950415.1 uncultured Collinsella sp.
ACCGTCTTCAAGGGAGACTAAGCACCGGAGCAGCCGCTTTGCCAAGCCCTCGGTTGCAGTGAAACTCATGGTATTGCTTTTCGAGGTGACGCCACCGATTGCGGTGTTGTACCAGGTCCTGCCCCCGTTGTCAGAACATTGCCATTGATATGCGGCCGCGTGCTCGGCATCGACCGAAAACGCGGCTTCAATTCCTGCACTCGTTACGCAGTCATGCGGCTGCGCGGTGATTCCTCCCTTATTCGGCACCAACGCGAGCTTGGCGCTTTGGGTTGCGGTCGTGGTTCCGTCTTGGAAGGTTACAACGCACCTGTAGAGGCGTTTTGCAAGCGAGGCGTTGGCGGTAAACCGCAATGTAGGCCGCTTCGACGCGGCATTGCCGATTCCGGTGTCGTACCAGCTTTCCCCACCATTATCGGAGCATTGCCACTGGAATGAGACGGCGCCTTGAGCTTGCACGGTAAAAGAGACTTCGGAGCTTGTCGCCGCAGTAGTGTCTTGCGGCTGCCCCGGTATTTGGTTGCTGCTCAGTTTTAGATGTGCAGAGCTTGAGGCTGAGCTGGTCCCATCGGGGAAGAATGCCAAGCAGCGGAAGTGGCGCTTTGCCAGGCCCGCGCTTGCAATGAACTCGATCCTCGTCTGCGTTGAAGTCGAGCCTCCGACTCCCGTGTTGTACCAGGATTTACCCTCGTTGTCCGAGCATTGCCACTGGAACGAGGTGGCCCGTTCTGCTCCGATGGCGAAGAACGCTGTTGACCCTGCGGCCGCTGTGCAGTCTTCGGGCTGCGAGCTGATGGCGTAGCGGGCTGCAAGGACCAGGCGTGCGGGCTTGCTTACGAGGGTGCTGCTGTTCGGGAACGAGACTACGCAGCGGTAGAGCCTCTTCGCGAGTTGGGCATTGGATGCAAACCTCAGGGTTTCCTGCCTAGAAGTTTCGCCGCCTATGCCCGTGTTGTACCAACTCGAACCTCCGTTGTCGGAGCATTGCCATTGGAACGATGTCGCGCTTTGCGCCGTTACGGTGAATTCGGCTTGGGCTCCGTTGGATACTTCGCAGTCCTTTGGCATGGCTGTTATGGTGTACGTGGTCTCATAGCTTGCCGTTAAGTCGTACTTTGCGCTCCATTTGCTGTTTGATTCTTTGGTGACGTTCGAAGTCGCAGCGAGCTCCACTTTGCTGTTATTGGTCTCCCACTCCCTCAGATTCATCGCATAAGCAACGATCCCATTCTGAATCCCCGAGATGCTCGGCGGGAAGGACTGGTTGTCAGCGTTGATGGAAAAGCTCTCTTCCTTGGCATCAAGGTGCTGCTGAATTCGGTCGGCATACTTCTCGGCCCATTCATCGGCCTTGCCATTCCGCACAAAGTAATTGTTGGATAGGTCGGTCGAGCGGTAGGCGTAGTCGTCCTTTTGGTAATTTGACGTGTGGTCGGAGTGGGCGATTGCCATGAGCTCGTCGGTCAGGCCAAAGTACAGATGGTGCTGGTCTAGGTCTTCGTACCAGTTGTCGCTGGTGTCGTCCCAGGTTAGGTCCATCTGGCACCATTTGCCGTCGATCTTCACTGCGTTCCAGGTGTGGCCGTTGCCGGTGATGCGGCCGTTGGCGATGCCCGCTGCGTCAAGGAGCTTGGAGTAGATGCGCTGGTAGCTCTCGCAGGTGCCCTGGTGGCGCGTGAGGCCGCTTTCGGCCGAGCACCAGTTGAGGCCGTGGTCGTACTCCAGCTGGTCGAGCGTCCAGTCGTGGAGCCACAGCGCCATGTCGTATTCCGAGCCGTTTGTCTGTTGCCTGCACTGGGCCACGGCGTTGTTGACGATCTGCGTGACGCTTGGGCGGGCGGCGTCGTTTACGGTCACCTCCGCCGTGGTGCGCAGGTGGTAGATCCCCTTGTCGTTTTGGGGGTCGTTTCTGTCGTTGTCCATAAAGTAGAGGTGGATGCGGTACGTGCCCGATGCCGTGAAGTCGAAGGTAAAGTCGTGGCCCGCGGTGCCCAGGCTGTAGTAGCTGCCCCATGCCGGGCGCGACGGGTCGTAGACGCTTTCCTGGCTGCCGCCGTCCCAATAGGTGGGCACGTCCATGCGCGCCTTGGCCTGGGACGAGCCGTTGGTTTGGGTTACGTGGAAGGTCGTCGCGGTGCCCGCGGGGGCGTCGTTCCACGAGACGGTGAAGGTGACGCCGTTTTGGCTTGCCGTGGCGGAGTGGGCATAGCCGGTTTCTGCTGCAACGGAGATCGCCTCGGGCGTGCCGTTGGTTTGGGCGCGGAGGGATGGGGTGGGGGTGGCGGTTGCGGCGGTAGTGCTGTCAGCGGTTTCCGTGTTGGTTGCGCTGGTGCCGTCAGCGCTTTCCGTGTTGGCTGAGCTGGCGCCGGTGGATGTTGCGGTGCTGCCATCCGCGGTATCTGCTGCCGCATTTGCGTTGGTGCCGTCTTCGGTCTTGCCTGTGCCGCTGCTCGTGGCGTCGGCTTGCGCCTGCTGCCCGGCTGTTGCCTGTGGCTGGATGGCTTCCGCGATGGCTGACATAGGCAACGTCGCGCCGACCATGGACGTGCACGCGATCGCGCAGAGCAGGTAGTAAAGGGGTCGTTTCATAGCGGAGCCTCTCGGTGAGCAGCCAATAGGGTCCGAAGGCAGCTCCAGGCCAGCACTCCGCACATATTTTGTTGGGTTTATTTTACGGGAACCCCAGTCAACATCAGCGAGCTTTCTGGGGAATGTTGGGGAGGGGGAGGGTTGTTGGCTTTCTGTTTCCCCATCTGGCGGCTATGCGGCATGCGTTGGGTTGTCTATGCGTGCCGCGGAAGCTCCAGCGCGAGTCTGTGTTGTTCCTCCGTGAGGCTCGACACGGGCGTCTTCCAGGAAAAGCCTGTGAGTTGGCTACCCAGATCCAGCTCTGCGTGGCCATATTCTTCGATTTTGCATCCAGGGTGCTTGGTATCGGGCCTCAGGCGGCACTCGACCGGGTTCGACCCGATGATTCGATATTCCTGCTGGTAAGCGTACTTGGGCGTTTTGATAAGTAGGTTGCAGATCGTGCCTTGGAAAATTTCCTCGATCAGCTTTGGTCCGGGGATGCCATAGGAGATGGCGCCGTGGGCGTATACCTCCTCGCCGCCGGTGGTGTGGCTGTCTATAAGGCGCGCGAAGCTGTCGTACCGCACGATGCCGATCCATCCGTCTGCACATCCGAACTCGCGGATCATGCGCTTCGGGATTTGGACAGAACCGTCGACGATGTCGTTCTCGCGGACCGTGTACATGCAGTAGATGGGCAGGCGGTAATTGCCGTAGATGCATGCCGGGAGGACCATGGACGCCTCGAGCGGATCGCCCTGTTCGCCAGGCAGGCCATGATAGTAGCCGGCCGCGTTCATGTAGAGGCGACCGTTGATCAGGTCGTCGATGTATGCTTCCTTGGGTGCGAACTTGAGTAGGTATGCGATGTTGTTGTTGGACATGGTGTTTCCTTTCTTGGGTAGTGATGCCCTGGGTCGCTTTGTGTGTCCGGGTTGCTTGCTACCAAGGTAAGGGCGTCAGGCGGGGCCCTCGTGCAGGAATGGTGCGCGCTTGGCGCTTGCTGGGGTTGTGATCGCCTGCGGAACTGGGGCACACGCTTGTGGAGCGTTCCGGAAGTTGTCATTGGGCGGGGGAGCATCGGCTGCCGTCATCTTTCAACGAAATCGGGGAGGGGTCCGTGATTGACGATGCGGTCAATTACGGCTGAGGCTGCGTCTTATAGGCGTTGGCGAGGAACTGAAAGAGCAGCCTTGCCTCGTCCGCGTCGAGTGCAAGGAGCTTTATTCCGCTAATGAAGAGCGGACGATTCCTGTCGATTGGTGTAGCTCCTCGGTCGGTTACGAGGGCGGTCTAAGTTCTTCGCTTCTTTCTCCGAACGCAGGATTGGCACTCCTTTTGCGTGGCGGCGCGGCGAGCAAAGTGTTTGATATGTCGAAGTACTAAGCCACGGCAATTCAGCTCATGTGGAGTACCCGGGCGATTTCGGACCTCAAGCGCCCGGCTGCATCAAACGACCGCATATCGTTCGCTTGATCCATGGGCGCGGTCGTCTGTTCCTTTCTTTCCGTGTTGGTTAGCCAAAGTGGCCAGCATTGGAAAGCCATACGGCGAGGGTCGCGCGCCGGTTCCCGGGTGCGACCCTCTTGCTTAAACGGCTCAATTCTTAATGATCACTGTGCCCAATTCTCGGCGACCATTCGGACCACTTGTAAGTGAACGTCAACAATGGAATCTAAATCTTGCGAACTAACCGCTCTGGGTAGGCTGTATTAGTGTCTTGACGATGCTGGGAATATATAGGTGGTTCGGTTTCAATATGATGTTCATTCATGAATCGGAGATTGATCAGAGACGCTTATTTTGCCATTTGCTATGGAGAAAGCCGGCATAGCTGTCTGATAAATCTTAAAACAGCCGCTGTTGGTCTCAACGTTGTTCCGCTTTTTTCATGTTTTGCTGGTTGATGCCGATCTTGTTGCGGTGCATGCTTCCTATGAAATAATGATGTTTTGCAATACCTTTTCCGGAGGGGGTGCTGGTCAATGGACGAGCGTATTTCACGTCTTAATAAGGTTCAACTTGGCAGTAAGAAACCGTTCGTTGACAAAGAGACCGCTCACTTTGAATGGGAGGATATAGGCCTCCTATCATTGCTTGTTGACGGTCAGCCTCCTTTGGAATACAGGTGCTATTCGGATGGCAATCGTCAAGAAGAAGAAAACCTTGCAGTTAAAATCGCGAGCAGAATAATGCGAACATATGCTTCAGACTATGATTTAGTTAAGTTCGAAGCCTCATTTAGCGATGCTATTGATTCTGCCCATGGGCATCTACGAGAAAGACTTTGCGAAATCGAGTTTCAAGTAGTTAAAAATGTCAAAATGCTGAAAGGTCTTTTAATATATGGCGAGGGCGGTATTGGAAAAACCCGTTTTCTATACGACCTTTGTATTGGTTTAGAAGAAAAAGATCGCCCATTTGTAGCTTGTTTCAATCAAGGTGCTTTTGCTGAATTGAATAGAATCGGATTGCGTGCCTTCAAAAATCTGGCCCAAGATGGTTGCACGCTCATTATTGACGCATGCAATGAGCTCGAAGGGGATGTGTTCGGGTTTGCAGCTGAGTTAATTAGCGAGACTTTGAAGAACGCAAAAAGTAACGTAATAGTTAGCACGCGTTCCGAATCTCCGACATCTCGTTTTCATGAATTGCAGTCATTGGTTCCAAGCTCAATTGAATTTGAGGGCGTCAATCCCTATCGAGTTTATGACGCCCTCTCTGAATGCTCTGATGAGCTGATAATTCAATTTCAGGACATGC
>CALFDL010000256.1 GCA_937950415.1 uncultured Collinsella sp.
CGTGTACGGCGTGTCCGGCCTCTCCGAGCTGCCGGAATGGCAGCCGGTGCTCAACCAGTGCAATCTCTACCGACTGGCGCAGCAGGGCGTGGAAATCTGGGACTATGCGCACACCTATGTCGAGCCCGGCGTGGCTGTCGGAGACCACGAGGCGCACGCCGGACAGCCCGCGCTCGCGCAGCCCGCCGAGGAATGCCGCCCAGGAGTCCTCGCTCTCGGTGTCGACCACGTCGCAGCCCAGGAAGTGCTTGCGCCCGTCGGCGCCCAGCCCGATCGCGGTCACGACGCCCTGCGAGACGACCGACGAGCCGACCCTGCAGCTCATGTAGGTGGCGTCGAGCCACAGGTAGCAGCACGGCGTGCCCGAAAGGTCGCGGCGGCGGAACTCCGCCACCTCGGCGTCGAGGTCGGAGCAGAGGCTCGAGACCTCCGAGCTCGACAGCGAGGATATGCCCAGCTTGGACGCCACGCGCTCGACCTTGCGGGTGGACACGCCGCACACGTACATCTCCTGCACGATGGCGGCCACCGAGGTGTCGACGCGCGACCATCGCGCGAGCATGCCCTCGGGGTAGTAGGTGCCGTGCCTGAGCTTGGGTATCTCGAGCTCCACGTCGCCCACGGCGGTCTTGAGCGACCTGGGGCGGTAGCCGTTGCGGCTGTTCTCCCTGCCGTCGCTGCGCTCGTTGCGGCTCGCGCCGCACATCTGCTGGGCCTCGGAGTCCATCAGTGCGTTCATCACGCCGCCCAGCACCCTGCACGCGAACTCGCGCGCGTCGCCGCACTCCTGCCAAAGCCTCGCCGCCTCGAGGGCCTCGTCGCGACCGAGGCGCAGTACACTCTCTTCTTGGGGCATCGCCTTTCCTTCCATTCGTCACCTTCATTACTCCAACGACGAATTCTAGGCGGTGTCCCCTCCCTTTCAAGAAAGGGCGGAGGCGGGGCATGCCCCGCCTCTTACACCACATCTCTGTGCGCTACCTTTGACCATCGCAAATCAGCAACAAAACGGGCTCCGGATCGCCAAATCATGCCGCATATGGCACGTCCGCAGTCCGGAACCCGGTCCAAATTGAGTTATTGCGCTGTGTTAGGCCAAAACGTCCGACAAAATCTCGATCAGGCTGTCCACGTCGGCTTCCTCGCAGATAAGCGGCGGCAGGAAACGCAGCGTATGAGCTCCGGTCGCGTTAATCACGGCGCCGGCGGCCAGCGCGCGGGCAACAATATCATGCGCATCGCCCGCAGCGTCATCCAGATCGCAGCCGAGCATTAAGCCGCGACCGCGTACCTCGACCACATGCGGCAGCTTGGTGAGCTTTGCCTCCATATAAGCACCCGCCTTGGCGGCATGGTCGACATAATCGCCACGCACAAGCGCGGAGAGCGTCGCGGCACACGCCGCGATGGCCAAGCAGCTACCGCCAAAGGTCGAGCCGTGGTCGCCCGGCTTAAACACGTCGGCAATCTCCTTCTTTGCCACAACGGCACCCATGGGCACGCCGTCGGCAATGCCCTTGGCAAGGCTCATGATGTCGGGCTCCACGCCATAGGTTTGGAACGCAAACGGCTTGCCGGAGCGGAAGATGCCGCACTGGACCTCGTCGGCGATAAGCACGGCGCCCACTTCGTGTGCCAGGTCGCGCGCCGTAGCCATAAACTCCTCGGTCATGGGATGCACACCGCTCTCACCCTGGATCGGCTCGAGCATCACGGCACAAATTTCGCTCCCCAGCTGCTTAAAGATCGCACGCAGCTCATCCACATCGTTGGGCGTGCAGGCCACAAAGCCACCCGGCAGCGGGCGGAAGCTGTCCTGCAGCCAATCCTGCATGGTGGCGGCAATGGTCTCGAGCGTACGGCCGTGGAACCCGCCGCGCATGCACACGATGGTGTTGCCGCCATTACCGGCACGCTTGGCGTACAGGCGCGCGAGCTTCATCGAGCCCTCGTTGGCCTCGGCGCCAGAGTTGGCAAAGAAGGTCTCCCAAACCTGCTCATCCGCAGCCGGGGCACCAAGAGCAGCTGCCGTGGTCTCATCGCCGGCGGCAATGGCATCGGCAAGCACGCGCGCACCATCTACGTCGTCGTTAGCAAGCTTGGACAGCAGCGCCGCGACCTGTCCGCGCTGCTCAATGTAGAAGTAATTGGAGACATGCATGAGCTTTTTGGTCTGTGCCTCGAGCGCCGAGAGCACAGCCGGGTCGCCATGACCTAGGCTGCACACGCCGATGCCGGCAAGAAAGTCGAGGTACTCACGGCCATCGTCGCCGGTGAGCTTCATGCCGTGACCCTCGACAAACTCGACCGGAGAGCGGCCAAAGGTATGCATAACGTAATGGGATTCAAGCGATTGCTGAGCTGCAAGTGACATGAGATGCCTTTCGTTGGGCGCCAGACGGCGCGGGGCTATGGGTGCAGGAATGGGGCGGCTGAGGGTCAGCTAGACCGTCTGAAGCTTCTCGACCTCGTCAAGGTTCTCGGTCAGACGCGCAGCAAACGTCGAAAGCGGATGCGGATGCGTATCGAACTCGTAAGCCGTCTCGGTGGAATGGATCACGGTGCCGACGCCGGCATCGGTCAGCAGCTCCAGGAGCAGCGAATGCGGCGTAGTACCGTTAATGATGTGGGCACGAAATACGCCGCCGGTAAGCGCATCGACGGCCGCGCGCAGCTTGGGAATCATGCCCTTATCGACCTCGCCGCCGTAGAGCATTTCGTTAACCTCGTCGAGCGTTAGGTTGGAGATAAGCGAGTCCTTGTCGCCAAAGTCCTTGTACAGGCCATCGACATCGGTCAAAAAGATCGCCTTATGCGCGTGGAGCGCCGCGGCAACGGCACCGGCGGCGGTGTCGGCGTTGATGTTGAAGAAACCGCCGTCCTCCCCCGCCGCGACGGTAGCGATGACGGGGATGTACTCGCTATCGAGTAAGCGCTCGATATAGTCGGTGTTGACGTGCGTCACTTTGCCCACGCGACCGAGCTCGGGGTCGAGCGGCTCGGCGATGAGCGTGCCGGCGTCGCTGCCGGACACGCCCACGGCCAGGTTGCCGTGGTGGTTGAGCGCCGCGACCAGCTCCTGATTGACCTTGCCGCCCAGTACCTCGCGCACGATGTCCATGGTGGCAGGCGTAGTCACGCGCTGGCCGTTCTTAAACTCGACGGGGATGTCGTAGTGGCTGAGCGCCTCGTTGATAGCCTTGCCGCCGCCGTGCACGATGACGGGACGCATACCGATGATCTTGAGCAAAACGATGTCGCTCATCACGTCGCGGCGCAGCTGCTCATCAACCATGGCGGCTCCGCCATATTTGATAACAACCGTCTTGCCGGTCAGGTTCTTAATCCACGGCAGCGCTTCGAACAGCAGCTGCGCGGTTGCTTCGTTGGATTCGCTCGAACGACAATCGCGTGCGAATTTCATAATCTGCCTCGTCTTTCGTATCGTTATCGCGCCGTACTCCGCCGTCCGCAATCGCGGCAAGATGCGCAGCATGCCTGGAATCTAGGAACGGTAGTCGCCGTTGATGGAGATGTATTCATGCGTGAGGTCGCAGGTCCACACGGTCGTTGCCGCGTCGCCTGCGCCCAGGTCGGCCGAGATCACGATCTCGGGCGCCTCGAAACGTCGTAGAGCCTCGTCCTCGTCAAAGGGAACAGTCAGACCGTCGCGACAGACAGGCATGCCCATCATGTCGATGGAAACGTCTTCCTGATTAAACTTAACGCCGCACTTGCCAAGCGCCATAGCAACACGGCCCCAGTTGCAGTCGTGGCCGGCGATGCAGGTCTTAACGAGCGGCGAGTTGGCGACGGCACGGGCGGCGATATCGGCCTCCTCGTCGTTCACGGCGCCGGTAACGTTGACCGTAACAAGCTTGGATGCGCCCTCACCATCGGCGGCGATATTGCGCGCCAGGCTCTCGCACACCTCGTGCACAGCAAATGCCAACTCGTCAAAGGCATCGGAGCCCTCGACGATAGGCTCGGCATCTGCGGCAGCGGCGCCGGAGGCAAGCATGATGCAGGTGTCGTTGGTCGAGGTGTCGGAATCGACCGTTACCTTGTTAAAGGTCTGCTTGACGGTCGAGAGCAGCAGGGCATGAAGTGCCGCAGGCTCGACGGGGGCATCGGTGGTGATAACTGCGATCATGGTGGCCATGTTGGGCATGATCATGCCCGAGCCCTTGCACATTCCGCCCACCGTATAGACATTGCCCGCATGACCCGCAGCCTCGCTGACGTAGGACACGGCGTACTCCTTGGAGTGCGTGTCGGTCGTCATGATGGCGCGAGCGGCATCGGCGCCACCGTGGGCGGAGAGCGCCTCGTAGGCAGCAGGAATGGCGGTCTCAAACGTGTCGATCGGCAGAATCTGGCCAATCACACCCGTGGAGGCAACCAGAATCTGCTGGGGCTCGCAGCCGATGACCTGCGATGCGATGTTGCACGTCTCGCGCGCGCATGCAAGGCCGGTCTCACCCGTGGCGGCGTTGGCATTGCCAGAGTTGACCGAAACGCCGGCGATGATACCGTACCCCTTGTCGGTACCGCCCAGGTTGGCACGGCTCACCTGCACGGGCGCCGCGCAAAAGCGATTGGTGGTAAACACGCCAGTACCGGGACAGGGTTTATCGGGCACGACGAGCGCGTAATCCAGACGCTCGGGGTTCTTGCGGAACCCAGCGTGGATACCTGCAGCCTTAAAACCAGCCGCTGCCGTAACGCCACCCTCGACGGCGCGAATCTTGATATCAATCAGGTCGGTATTCATCGTCTTTATGACTCCTTATGTCAAACAAAAACGGACATCGGTTGGTGCGCCATGCCAGTCCTGATCATGAGACCAGCTTAAGAGTGGCGCCCCACTCGATGCCCGACTACCAAATCGTTAACAATCGAATGTGCTACACCGGGCACGCCACTGTGGGCAAGCCTCGTCGCTCGTCAAAGCCAAAGACGATATTGGCGCACTGGACCGCTTGGCCCGCAGCGCCCTTGCACAGATTGTCGATGGCACCCGTCGCCACCAGCACGCCCGCGCGCTTGTTGAACGCGAGGCCAATCTGGGCAGCGTTGGTGCCGACGACCGAAGCCGTCTTGGGCTGCTGGCCGGCATCGAGTACGCGCACGAAAGTGCGACCAGCGTAGAACTGCTTGTAATAGTCGACAACGTCCTCAAGGGTCAAGGTATCGATAGCCTGCGGCGTAAGCGGCATCGTCACCGTAGAGAGCAGACCACGCTTGAGCGGTGCCAGGTGCGGGGTAAAGACGACGCGGTCGGTCAGGCCAAGGATTTGCTCGATTTCGGGCGTGTGACGATGCTTACCCACGCCGTAGGCCTCCAAGTTCTCGTCTGCGCTACAAAAATGGGTGCGAGCGTTACAGGACTTACCGGCACCCGTCACACCGCTGATGGCATCGGCAATCACGGGACCGTTCTCTGCCACCCAGCCCGCACGCACGGCAGGAGCAGCAGCAAGACTCGTTGCGGTGGGATAGCAGCCGGCGCAGGCGACCAAAACGGGCTTTCCGGCGGCATGGCTGAAAGCAGCGGCCTCTAAGTCCTGGCAGAACAGCTCGGGCAGACCGAAAGCGCGGGCCTTGAGCAGCTCGGGGCTCGTATGCTCGGCGGCATACCACGCCTCGAACACGGCCGGATCGCTCAGGCGGTAGTCGGCAGACAAGTCGAAGCAGGAAACGCCTGCGGCAAGCAGTGCAGGCACCTGTGCCATGGCGGCGGTGTGCGGCACGGCCAAAAAGACAGCGTCGCAGGATTTAAGCTCGGGAGCATCGTGCGTCGTGAAGACAAGATCGCTCACGCCGGCGAAACTCGGATACACCGTGGACAGCGGCTGGCCGGCATCGGCGTTGGACGTGATGGCGACAAGTTCAAGCTCGGGATGGCCGAGTACGAGGCGAATGAGCTCGGCACCGGCATATCCTGCCGCACCGACGATTCCAACCTTTAAAGACATATCAGACTCCTTGTCTGCGATTTATGCACCGATGCGCATTTCGCAGCGGTCGTTATGAAGTGGGTTGAAACTTTAGCACCAAAAGATGCATTAATACGTAAATGGCTTGCATATTCATGCATTGAAACATTCCCGACACATTCGCTTGAAGGAATTGACAAATGGAGCGGGCCCCGTATTGACCGGCGCTCCTAACGGCGCCGGGCAATACGGGGCCCGCCCATGCGAAAACCAAGTTGTTAAGATAAGCCAGCTGGCTAGAGCTCGACCGGCACCCATTCGTCGTGATTGCAGATAAAAGCCTCGGGATCTTCGACGCTAAAGAAGACGAGCGTGGGGTCGTTAGGCCCCTCATAGTGCTCGCCCAGGCGCTCTAGATGCTTCCACCCGGCTTCGCGCATTTCGTCTAAAGCCCGGTCATCCAAGCCGGCACGCCCGCGCAAGATGAGCCAGCCATGGCCCGGCCACCAACTCGTGGCCTCAAAGCGCTGGTTTTGCAGCAGCTCCTGCCACACATCTTTGGTGCGCGCCGTTACAAACCACAGCTTGCCGTCCTGAATCTGTGCAAACGAGAACGGACGCACATGTGGCTGCCCGTCCACGCTCGTCGCCAGATACCACGCCGGCACCGACGTCAGATACTCCAGCACCGTATTCAATCCGTTCACGTTTCCTCCTGTCGCCTGACCAGTCTTTTTGGAATGTATAGTCAATTTGGGAAATTAGAGCTCGAGGCGCTCTTCGCTGCCGTCGATATCGCAGAACCGAGCGGCGATGTTGCGGACCGAGAAGAACGCAAGGCGGCCGTCGTTGGCGCTATCGTGTTGCTCGCCAATGCCTACCATGTGCCTAAAGCCCGCCTGGCGTACCCTGTCGCTCACGACTGCATCATCCTCGAGCGCAGCCTCGCCAGTTAACACGATCCAGCACTCCCCCGGCTTCCAGCCCGAGAGCTCAAACTTGGGGTTCGCGCTGAGCTCGGCCCACACGTCCTTGTCACGCGACGTGCAAAACCACAGCTTACCGTCATCGACCATGGCAAACGAAAACGGCCTCACGCGAGGCTGATGCCCGTCGGCCACATCGGTCGTGGCCAGATACCACGCCGGAATGCGCCTGAGATACGAGCAGGCGCGCTCAAGCTGAGCTGTGCGGTCGTTGTCGGTCATAGGGACCCCTTTCTTGCGCTCGAATCGCGCCTAAACAAGTTGAAGATTGATGACGATGACGCAGATGAGCAGCAACGCCGTCACCACCGCCGCCAACGCATCGCCGCGGCCAAATGCAAGCGCATGCAGGCGCGTGCGGCCCTGCTCGCCATGATAGCAACGGGCATCCATGGCGGCAGACAACGTCTCGGCATGACGGAACACGCCCGTGAACAGTGGAATCGCCACACTGCCGAGCATACGCACGCCGTCGAGCGGACCGCCCGTCACGCGTGCACCGCGGCTTGCCTGCGCATCGGCCGTCTGCTTCATCTCGGTGGCAAACTGCGGCATAAAGCGCAGCGCGATACCCATGATCATGCCGAGCTCGTGCGCAGGAAGTCCCACACGCGCAAACGGTGCGAGCAGGCGCTCGAAGCCCGCGGTGAGGTCGAGCGTCGGTGTGGTGAGCGTAATAGCGCTCATACCGGCCATCATCAAGGTCAGACGGCAGGTCATAAAAGCGGCGGAATGCAGCGAGCCCTCGCTTATCCGCAGAAAGCCGAGCTGCCACAGGATGCGCCCACTCTGATCGGTAAACAAGTTGAGCACCGCGACCACGACGACGATTGCCAGCAGCGGCGCCATCGACGACAGAACGCGACGAACCGGCACCCGAGACACGGCATAGATCAGCACAACGAAAATTGCGACCGGTGCCAGTCCGCGGAAGCCACTGACCGTGAGCGTCGTGATCAGAAACACAAAGCCCAAGAGCAACTTAGTTCGCGGGTCCAGGCGGTGGATCGCACTATCGCCGGGATAGTAGCTGCCAAACGAAAACGCCTCCATTAGCAGCCCTTCTCTCGCGCGACCGTCTTGGATTTAGCAATGTCCGCGACGTTAGAAGGACCGCCCGAGCGACCGATTAGCAGGTCCACCAACTCGTCTGCCAGCGACTCAACCGTATAGAGCCCGCCGCGACGCAGCGGCACGCCCGCCTCCGTAAGCGCCAGCGCCATACGCTGAGCGGCGGGAACGCCCAAGCCGATCGACTTGAGCTCATCGGCATGCGCAAACACCTGCGCGGGGGTTCCCTCGGCAAACACCGCACCTTCGTTCATTACGACGATACGGTCGCAGCAATTGGCCAGGTCATCCATGCTGTGCGAAACCATGACAACGGTCAGGCCTTCGTCATGTAAACGGCCAATGAGCTCCAGGAAATCCCTGCGGGCAGCCGGATCGAGGCCTGCCATGGGCTCGTCGAGCACCAGCACCTCAGGTTCCATGGCGAGCACGCCGGCAAACGCCACGCGACGCTGCTGGCCGCCCGAAAGCTCAAAGGGACTCTTGTCGCCGACCGTGGAAAGGTCGAGGCCCACGCGCGAGAGCGATGTCTCAACGCGGCGGGCAACCTCGGCCTGCGACAAGCCAAGGTTGTGCGGACCAAACGCCACGTCCTGCGCCACGGTTTCGGCAAACAGCTGACGCTCAGGATATTGAAACACCACGCCGACCTTGGCCTTAACCGCGGCGGCGTCTTTCTTGTTTGATAGATCGAGCCCCAGCGCGCGAACGGATCCCTCCTGGGGGCGAATCAAACCGTTGAGATGCTGGACCAGCGTCGACTTACCCGAACCGGTATGACCTGCCAAGCCCAGGAACTCGCCGCGACGCACCGTCAGCGATACATCGCGCAGCGCCCACGGGCTGCTGGGGTCGTTTCCCCAGAGAGCCTGTTTGCTCGATTTGCCCGCAGTGGCCGAGCGCTTATGCCAGCGGCGGCGCTCGCGCGGACTGAGCGAATAACTGTACGAAACATGGGATAGTTCGATGACGGGCTCCGACGCGTTGCCCTCGTTGTCTACCGGAACAGTGCCGTCAGCGATTTCCAACTGGGATGCGGAAGACTGTCCCGCGGTGTCTGCCCCACTTCGCTCGGCATAAGCCTGCGCAATCTCAGCGACCATATCCACCTCGCGCACCTGCGCATGAACAGGCACGCCCTTCGTACGAAGCGCCATGCCCAAACGGCACGACTCTGGCATGTCAAGGTTGAGCTGAGCGAGTTCATTCGCCCGCGTCAGAATCTCCTCGGGCGTGCCCAGCATGGCAACTCGTCCCGTCTGAAACACGGCGACACGATCGGCCTCGGCAGCCTCTTCCATAAAGTGCGTAATCATCACGATAGTCATGCTGCGATCGTGGAGTGCGCGGCAAGCCTTCATAAGACCCTTGCGTCCGCGCGGATCGAGCATCGAGGAAGCCTCGTCCAATATGAGCACGCGCGGTTCCATGGCGAGCACGCCGGCAAGCGCCACGCGCTGCTTTTGGCCGCCCGAAAGCGCATGGGTCTCGTGGCGCTCAAAGCCCACCAGGCCCACGCCCTTCAGCGCCTCACGTACGCGCTGCGCAATTTGCGCCGATGTCACACCAAGGTTTTCGGGACCAAACGCAATGTCATCTTCGACAAGCGTTGCCACCAGCTGGTCGTCGGGATTCTGGAATACCATGCCCGCGGTCGAACGAATGTCGTAGACCAGCTCGGGGTCGGACGCATCCATGCCGTTGATGCGTACCGTGCCCGCATCGGGCTGCAACAGCGCATTCAGATGCTTGGCAAACGTCGACTTGCCCGACCCATTGCCACCGAGGATGCAGAAAAACTCCCCGTCCTCGATGTTCAGATCGACGCCGTCGAGCGCCGGTGCGGCACCGTCATAACTAAAGGAAACGCCCCGACACTCAATCATGCGCGGCCTTTGACCTGGTCCTTTTTAGGCGTGATGAGGTTGGAAACCGCCTTGTACACCGCAAGCGTCAATACCGAGTTAAGCACGGTCTTGATAAGGTTGAACGGCAGTACGGCAGGAATCATGAGCGGGGCGATCACATCGACCGAGCCATACCAGAACCATACGCCAATGGTAAGGTTTGCGACCATAGACAGCGCCGTAGCGGCAATGACGCCGAGCACCAGGCCAATCACGGCACCCTTATAGGTGTGCATCTTCTGGTAAACGATAGCCGCGGGCAGAATATAGCCCAGCGTGGCAACCAAGTTCATAAGCGCGCCGACCCAGTCACCCGTGGTGAGCGCATGGATAACGATCGCCATGGCGGCAACAGCAGTGCCGGCGCCAGGACCATACGCAAAACCGCACACCATCGCCGGCACCAGCGACGGGTCATACGTCAAAAACGGCGCCGAAGGAAGGATGGGCAGCTGCACGTACATAAACAGGGCGCCCAGGGCGCACATCAGCGCCATGGTAACGAGCTGTTTGGTGCTCCACCTATTCGTGTTCTCAAAATGGATATGCTGCGACTGTTCAGACATAAGATCACCTGCCTCTTTCATCCGGACTCTAACCGTTGGTACTGGGATCTCACCAGTTCAGCCGGCATGCGAACCAACGCACACACGGGTCGCGGACTCATCGGCTCGGTCGCAGGCATCTCACCTGCGCCACGGTACCCCTTTGGCACCGCCCGATTTACCGCCAGTGGGGAATTCCACCCCGCCCTGAAACAGCAATTGCAAGTGTAGCACGAGCAATCGTTCGCGCAAGTATGCCGAGGGTAATTTATGGTGGGGATCAGTTGCCGCAACAACCACGCTCCCCACCCATCCCAAAGTGACGCGCCTTTCGCGGCAAAGCCGCGAAACAGCGACCGGGACACGTATCCCCATCAGCCACGATCTCCGCCCTCGCCGACCTCAAGGCCGTAAACGCAGGGAATCCGGGGGCGGGACGGGGTCTTCTCTCCGGAACATTCCGCACTGATATTTTCTGTATTGAAGACGTCGATGATGCGCCCGTATACCATTGACGTCGACACCATCAGATGCGGACCGCGCGGTGACCCCACATTCCGCTGGCGCCCACAGGGCTGCCCTCGTTTCCTGACATGTCCCGCGCGGGCCGCGGCGAGCCGAGACCGCCGCATGACCTAATAGGAGCATGGAGCGATACCGCGGACCCGAACAACCGCATTCTATCGCGCCCCGTCAGTGTGCCGTCTGCCCGGTCCAGGCGAGCACGGAAAGAACGGAGCGAGACATGAGAACCGAATCGGCACCCGGCGCCCGCGGGCCGGTCTTCTGCGGGGTCGACACCCACGCCGACTCGCACTGGCTGTGCGTCCTGGACTGGAGGGGCCGCAAGGTCC
>CALFDL010000257.1 GCA_937950415.1 uncultured Collinsella sp.
AAGTCCGTGGGCACTCTGGCCGCCACGGGCGACAACGCCGCGACGGCCGCAGCTGCCCTTGGCATCGCCGGTGCGTCCGTCATCGGCGCCGGCTTCGTCGCGTCCAAGCGCCGCGACCACTAGTGCAAGCTTTCATAGTCATTTTCAGCCGCCGCGTGGGCATGAGTGTCCTCGCGGCGGCTCTTTGTATTTCCGCAGGTGGAGGCCTAGGTTCGCATCTACGAACCTAGGCGTATGGAGCCATTTGGCGCATCTTGGTTGTACAGGACCACCGCAAAGGGGACAGGCACCTTTGTGGTGGTGCAGCCTTTCGACCAAGGAGGCCGTTATGAACGGAAGCCACTTTGATAAGCAGACCCAGCGCGAGCGCACCTGTTCGCTGGTTCACGGTACTTGGCGCTGCGTGGGCGCCAAAATCGCTTGCGCCGGTGCGTGCGCGCTTATGGTTGGTCAGCTGCTACTGCCGAGCGTGGCGCTTGCGATCGAGTGCGCGGACTCCGGTGTGCCGACGGGTGAGGTCGCAGCGGCTCCGGTGACGCCGACGGGCACGGCGGACTCGGCTGCAACGACCGCGCCGGCGTCCAATGCTGCTCCGGTGGCGCAAACTAACGCTGAACCTCAGCAGGCAACTCCAGCTGACACCGCCAGCGGCTCTGGCGATGCGGTGCCCGCCGAGCAAAACGCCCCCAGCAACAACGCCGCCACGCCGGCAAGCGATGCCATCATGCCCTGCGGCGTGACCGACGTGACGGACGGAGGCGGCGTTAAGGTCAACACGACCGTGGTCAATCACTACACGGACTGCGTGCTTCCGAGTAATGTCACACTCGAAAAGGGCCAGCCGTATACCTATAATTTCCCCGATGTCGAGGGCGGTATGCCGGATAAGCCGCTCTGCGAACTTGTCGAAACCAAGTACTACCGGGCCGATGCTGCTTCGGGCACCCTGGCTGAAGTCCAGGACGCATCTATGTCCGATGTGTCGGCTCGCTTTGAGCCTGTTGGCAATCACATGAGGCTGACGCTGACCTTTACGGGTGGCGCGGCAGGCGGCTCGTATCGACTCACGCGCAATGAGGCTCTTTATATTGGCGCGGCACTGACGTATACCGGAACCGACTATGAGGGCGACAATATCATCGTGGGCGACCCTGATGACATCTTCAACGCCTACAGGCCGGGCGGTTCGGTCGTCATCAACGAAACCAGGGATGACTACTATATTCGCTACAACATTGACAGTGCCATAACGCTCGTAGCGTCAGAAAGCCAAGTCCTCGAGAGCCTGAACGTCAACGACGTGAAGACCGACTATGCACCCGGTGAGGCGCCGCGTGCGACCGCGACGATTCCTGCCGCCGACGCCGATAAGTATGAGATTGCCTACGAGTGTTGGGAGGAAATGGACGGCAGCGACCCCAGGGAGCTTACGCCCGTCGCCTTCTGGTATTCCGATCCCGCTAAGTACACGCCGGGCATGAAGAAGATTGACCACTTCGAAGAGGGCAAGTTCTACATGTATTCCGTCGAGCTGAGGCTTAAGGGCGACAATACCCTCGCCGAGGATTACAACGTGAACGTTAACGGCCAATGGGCGAGCCATACCGTTAAGACTATCAACGGCGTCTTTGCGCCCAATGCGGCCAATATGCTGTGTGAGCAGCCAATCGACGAATGGCGTGCCATCGACGTTATAGAGATCAACGGCGCCACAACCGCCTTTAAGGCGGGCGATAAGCCAGTCTTTACGGCGGGTACCCCGGCTGGCTCGGACTCTATCCTGCAGTGTGAATTCTGGACGGGCAGCGACGGCAGCGAGGTGAACTCCGTCGAGTTCTGGGATCAGAACATCGCCAACCACATCGATACGTTTAAGCCTGGTGTGACCTATCGTTACGGTCTGTACTTTAAGCCGGCGCGTGGCTTCTACTTTACGCCCGACACTAAACTGGTGATTAACGGCGTGGAGTGCGGCTATCAGGCGAGTGAGGTGAGTGAGGTCGATCCCGAGAGCGGCTGGATCCTTACACTGTGGCTGAGCACCGACTTGACGTTTACGCCCGAGGCTACGCCGACTCCCGATCCGCAGCCCACGCCGGATCCTAAGCCATCGCCGCAGCCTGAGGTGAAGCCCGAGACGAAACCGGAGGCTAAGCCCGAGACCAAGCCCGCTGCGACGCCGACCAAAACGACCGTCACGACCAAGACGGTTGAGAAGACCGCACCGGCAAAGAAGTCCGACGCTGCCCTGGTTGCCACGGGCGACACCACCGCGATGACGGTCACCGCCCTGGGCATCGCCGGCGCAACCGTTGCCGCAGCCGGTGTCGCCGCGACCAAGCGCCGCAAGCGCTAAGTTTCGGTGGTGGCGCTCATCCTCGGCCGCAAACATCTCGATCTGTAACATCTAGCTGCCCAAAACGGCTCAAAATGTTACAGATTTAGATGAATCGTCTGACCGCCAACCTAATGTCTCAATCTGTAACACCAAGCGAGGATTGTGGGTTCCAGATGTTACAGATTGAGACAAGCTAGCGGGTGTCGGAACAATGTCTCGATCTGTAACACGTAGCGGGGGATTTGGCCTCTTACTGTTACAGATTGAGATGAACGGGCGGACGCTCGCACAATGTCTCGATCTGTAACATCTACGGGGCTCTACGTGGCCTACCTGTTACAGATCGAGACAAACCAGCCGGCCAAGTCCAAAACCACCGCAAAGGTGCCTGTCCCCTTTGTGGTGGTCGGGCAGTCGGCATAGAAAAAGTCCCCGCCGGGCGTGTGCTCGACGGGGACTTTGCCGTTTGATGGCTAGCGCTGTGGGTGATTACTCGCCCAGCAGGCTCTTGGTGATGGAAGCGGCGGCCTTCTTGCCGGCGCCCATCGCCAGAATGACCGTAGCGGCACCGGTGACGATGTCGCCGCCGGCCCAGATGCGGGGATCGGTGGTCTGGCCGGTCTCCTCGTCGGCGACGATGTAGCCCCACTTGTTGAGCTCCATCTTGCCGCCGATCTTCTTTGCGAAGGGGTTGGCGTTGGTGCCGATAGCCGAGATCGCGACGTCGCAGGGAATCTCCTCGATGGCGCCCTCGATGGGCACCGGGCGACGACGACCGGACTCGTCGGGCTCGCCGAGCTCCATCTTCTGGACCTTGACGGCGCACACGGAGCCGTCCTCGCCAGCGACAAACTCGAGCGGGGAGACGAGCGGCAGAACCTCGACGCCCTCGGCCTTGGCATGGTGCAGCTCGGCGCGACGGCAGGGCATCTCGTCCTCGGTACGGCGGTAGGCGATGATGGCGTGCTCGGCGCCCAGACGCTTGGCAGTACGGACGGCGTCCATAGCCACGTTGCCGCCACCAAAGACGACGACGTTCTTGCCGTGCTTGGTGGGGGTATCGTACTCGGGGAACTTGTTGGCCTTCATCAGGTTCACGCGGGTGAGGTACTCGTTGGCGAAGAAGACGTTGGGCAGGTTCTCGCCGGGGACGTTGAGGAACTTGGGCAGGCCAGCGCCGGTCGCCACGTAGATGGCGTCGAAGCCCTGCTCGAACAGCTCCTCGGCCGTGGCCATGTTGCCCACGACGGAGTTGTACTCAAACTTGACGCCCATGTCCTCCAGGCCGTCGATCTCGCGCTTGACGACTGCCTTGGGCAGACGGAACTCGGGGATGCCGTAGACCAGCACGCCGCCGCCGGTGAAGAAGGCCTCAAAGACAGTGACGTCAAAGCCGTTGCGGGCGAGCTCGCCGGCGCAGGTGATGCCGGACGGGCCAGAGCCGACGACAGCGACCTTCTTGCCGTTCTTGGGAGCCATCTTGGGCGTGGAAGCGAGCTCGGGGCGGTCACCCAGGAAGCGCTCGAGCTGGCCGATGGCCACGGGCTCGGACTTCTTGCCACGGATGCACTTGCCCTCGCACTGGTTCTCCTGCGGGCAGACGCGGCCGCAGATGGCGGGGAGCATGGAATCCTCACGGATAGTATCGAGAGCGCCGCCGAAGTCCTTCTCGCGGATCTGCTCGATAAAGCGGGGGATGTTGATGTTGACGGGGCAGCCCTCAACACAGAACGGCTTCTTGCAGTTGAGGCAGCGCTCGGCCTCGGCCAGCGCCATCTCCTCGGTGAAGCCCTTGTCGACGGGGCGGAAGTCGCAGGCGCGCTCGGCAGCCGGCTCCTCGTTATCGGGGGTGCGGGGCGACTTCATATCGGCAACGAAACGACCATTAACTAGTGGCATGCGCAGCTCTTTTCCTCATAGGCCTTGAGGGACTCGCCCTCTTCGGAACGGTAAGCGGCCTGGCGGGCACGAAGGTCATCCCAGTCGACCAGGGTGGCATCGAAGTCGGGGCCGTCGACGCAAGCGAACTTGGTCACGCCGCCCACCTCGACGCGGCAGCAGCCGCACATGCCGGTGCCGTCAACCATGATGGGGTTGAGCGACGCGGTGATGGGGGTGTCGTACTTCTGGGCGGTGAGGGTCGAGAACTTCATCATCGGAACGGGGCCGACGCAGAAGACCTGGCTCACGGCCTTGTCCTGCAGCAGGCGCTCCAGCGGAGCGGTGACAACGCCCTGCTCGCCGTAGGAACCGTCATCGGTGGTGATGTGGATGTGGTCCTCGTCGAGGAGCTCGCGGAACTGGTCCTCCATGAGCAGGAGGTCCTTGGTGCGGGCACCCATGATGGCGTGCACCTCGTGACCGGTCTCGACCAGGTGCTTGGCGACCGGGAAGGCAATTGCAAGGCCAACGCCGCCGCCAATGACGGCGCAGGGGCCCTCAGCCATCTCGGTGGGAACGCCCAGCGGGCCCACGACGTCGCGCAGCGACTCGCCGGCCTCGTAGGTGGACAGCATCTCGGTGGTCTTGCCGATCACCATGAAGATGAACTCGACCCAGCCCTCGTCACCGTTCCAACCGGCCAGGGTAAACGGGACGCGCTCGCCCGTCTCGTTGGCGCGAACCATGAGGAACTGTCCAGCGTGCGCATGCTTGGCGATTGCAGGCGCCTCGATGCGGAACTTGAACACCTTCTCCGAGAACTGCGTCTTCTCCAGGATCTTATACATAGAACCCCTCTCTTGTTAGGGCTGCCGAACCGTGCCTCCACGGAAATGGACGGTAGCCCGAATAAAACCGTACGCGCACAGGCGTTGTGCAGACATACGATGCAAATTATACCCTCATGGACATGTCGCTTACGTGTGTCTTTGGCAGGTGGGAGCAGGGTTTATCCACTTTGGCCTACCAAATAGGGGCAGGTTTATTTTGGTCAGCCTTATCAGGCAAAACGGCAAAGGGGCCGGCCTCGGGTTGTGATGAGGCCGGCCCCCTTTGGGGCGCTGCATATGTATGGCGGCACAGGGTTTATTACGGCGCGGCTGTCATGGCGTTTCCGTAGATAAAACCTGCCAAAATAACCCTGTCCCTAAATAGTAGGTTTTAGTGCTTGCCGTTGGCGGAGGCGGCGCCGTTGACATGGTCGCGAGCATAGACTACGCCGTGCACAATCGCCAGGCCGGCGGCATCGGCGGCGCGGGCGCAGGTGTCCTGGAAGTCCTCGGCCTCGCGGGCGCGCAGCTGCTTGAGCACGTAGTCGGCGACGGCCATCTTGCCGGGAGGGTTGCCGATGCCGGTGCGGATGCGGCTGAAGTCGCGGCTGCCCATCTTATCGATGATGGAACGCAGGCCGTTGTGACCGGCATGGCCGCCGCCCACCTTAACACGCACGTCGCCGGCGGGAATATCGAGCTCGTCGTGGATTACGAGCAGCTCTTCGGCCTTGATCTTGTACTCGCGGCAGAGCTTGGAGATGGGGCCGCCCGAGGTGTTCATGTACGACTGCGGCTTGACCAGCACAATCTGGCGCTTGCCGCCTTCTTCCTCGGGGTCGTTGATATTGATGAGCGCGACCTCGGCACCGGCCTGGTTTTTCCAGTACGTGACGCCGGCCTGACGGGCCAGCTCGTCGATTGCCTTAAAGCCGGCGTTGTGGCGGGTCTCGGCATATTCCTCGCCCGGGTTGCCAAGCCCGGCAACCATGCGAATCTTAAGCGGCTGCGCAGCTGCCATGTTTGTCCTTTCGTCGATTTGTCGCCTGCTATGGTGAGCGACCCTGTTGCTGCTGTCAAATGGTGGGCAATTGAGGTTATTTGGGTGCGTTTGGGCGGCCGTCGAAAGCCGAGGTGGACAGTTAGTTCAGATACGTATAAAGCTTGGGCCACCGGATTGCCTAATTCGATGCCGCGGCGCTGTATTGGTGCTCCAGTTAGTCCATATGACGCTGTTTTGAAGTCTACCTGGCCTTCAAATAGGACGAATGGTATAGAGATGACTGCAAAATAGCCTAATTCAGTATGTCTATTTATACGTATCTGAACTAACTGTCCAGCCCTGCTCGACGGCGCACGGGCGATTCGCCGTTTAGACCGGCGCAAGGCCGATTCCGGCTCGCAGAGCGTTGAGCCAAGCGGCCTGGCGCTTGCGATAGCCCTTGATACGGTAACGGAATCGGACTCCCGCGAGTCGATGCATCGTTTGGGCGAAGGCTTCGAGTGCAACAAGGTCTTTCATCTGGTCGCGATTGATAACCAGGACGTGGATGCCCATTGCCTTGAGGCCATTATTTCGATTGCCATCGTGGATGCGAGCGTTTTGAAGCTCATGCCCAATTCCGTTGTATTCGTTGTCGACACCGGCTGCCGGGCAATATAAGTCGCAGATGGCGTAGGGGATGCCCGAGGACATGTTGACCGCAAGGGTGTCGAAGTCGACTCGATAGTTGAGTAGCAGGCCGCCCATGGGCAGGCTGCAACACCCGAATCCGCCAAAGCGCATGGGCGCTCCGAGAACAGCAAACATTAGGGATTCGGCTGGGGATGCAGATCCGGGTCGGACAAGTTTGACGGCTGTGCGAAACGAGGTATATGAGCTGCTTTTTGCGAACCGTGCGATCGCCTCGAGCTCCTCGATGGTCGTGGCTGGCTCGCATTTGTAGTGCGCCTGTTCGTAGTGGGTTTCATTTTGCTGCTCGGTCACCGACTGGTCGCTCCGGCAATCGAGATCGTTCGCCGCTTCGAAGGTGTCGGCCTTGGGCCAGATGTCGTCATAGGCGATGGAGTAGGTTGCCTCGGGCGGAAGAGAATACGTTCCGAGCAGCTCCATGAGAAGCATTAAGGTTTTGGCAACCGATTCATTTTTGGAACACAGCAGCGCCGTCATGGCAGGGGATGTGGCATAGATGTCAGCCTCGATGTGCATAATCGCCCCTTCGGGAAGCGGGGCAGAGAGAATATGCTGAAGAAGTCGTTTGTCGGGGCGTCTGTTGTCTTCGTTTGAAACGAGAAGATCGAGCAGTTCGGAATCGTCTTCATTCCAGGCATCGAGCATCGAAAGCGCGTCAAAGTCTATGGCGTCATTATTGGGGATGCAGCCAGCCAGAGCTTGTGATTGCTGTCCGACGTCGATGGAGTCCCACGGAAGCGCAGAGTAAGCCCGTCGTGCGCGGCGAATCGCGCGGAGGGCGGAGAGATGTGAAATCACGGTCGTCATAACTACAAGGTACTAAGCCGTTGGCGAAACGTGGTCGCCGCGTCGTTCTTTTCGCTCAGTGGGGTGTTGTGTGCCATGAACGGCTGGGTGTTATGAAGTCGGAGGAATTGGTTGAGGGGATTGCGGGAAGTCGAGCTCTACCGCGAGGGTTGACGATAGCTACTGGACAGTTAGTTCAGATACGTATAAGGCATCGCGCGTTCGAGGCGTTTCTAAGGGCTTCCGAGGATGATTTGAGGGTAAATGTGCAGCGGTGATGCTCGAAAACGATGAGTTTTGGGCGGCATAGCGTCCGCCGGGGAGCTCAGAAAGCTCCGAACGGCCCTTTGGGGCTTTAAATAAATACGTATCTGAACTAACTGTCCAGGGCAGGTTGACGAGGAATAGAAAAAGGGTCGGAAGCGTGCTTCCGACCCTTTAAAAACATCGAAGATGATGCGATGCGCAGTAGACTACAGCGCGAAGTCACCGCCGACGAGCGTGGAGACGGGCTCCTCGTGGTAAACGGCGGAGATGGCCTGAGCGAACTCCTCGGCGACCGAGATGGTCTTGATCTTGCCGCCGACCTCGACGGGGATGGCATCGGTGACGACGCACTCGACGATGGGGGCGTCGTTCAGACGCTCGATAGCCGGGCCGGAGAAGATGCCGTGGGTGGCGCACACGTAGATGTCGCCGGCGCCCATGGCCTTGAGCTCCTTGACGTTGGCGCACAGGGTGCCAGCGGTGTCGATCATGTCGTCGTTGATGATGCAGGTCTTGCCCTTGATGTCACCGATGATGCCCATGACCTCGGCGGCGTTGTGGCGCGGACGACCCTTGTGGGCGATGGCAAGGTCGCAGCCGAGCATGTCGGACAGCTTCTTGGCGGCCTTGGCGCGGCCCACGTCGGGGGAGACGACAACCAGGTTGTCGGTGTCGAAGTGCAT
This sequence comes from uncultured Collinsella sp., assembly GCA_937950415.1. Lineage (GTDB taxonomy): Bacteria > Actinomycetota > Coriobacteriia > Coriobacteriales > Coriobacteriaceae > Collinsella. Next base: position 8,479 of record CALFDL010000257.1, read on the forward strand.
GTCGTTGTAGTACTGGCCAAACAGCGGCAGTGCGGACAGGTGGTTAACCGGGATATCGAAGAAGCCCTGGATCTGACCCTGGTGCAGGTCGAGGGTAATGATGCGGTTGACGCCGGCGCGCTCGAGTAGGTTGGCGACGAGGCGGGCGGTGATGGGCTCACGCGGGCCGGCCTTGCGGTCCTGGCGGGCATAGCCGTAGTGGGTGATGACGGCGGTGATGGAGCGGGCGGATGCGCGCTTGGCAGCGTCGGTGGCGATGAGCAGCTCCATGAGCATGTCGTTGACGTTGCCGCCGGCCACGGACTGAATCAGGAAGACGTCGGCGCCGCGGACGGTCTCGTCGTAGCGGGCGTAAATCTCACCGTTGGCGAACTGCTTAAGCGTAAGGCCCGAAAGCTCGACCCCAAGGTACTCAGCGATCTTCTGAGCGAGGGGACGGTTGGAGGAACCGGAATACACGCGGATGGACTTGCGCATATTCTCCGACTTCTCGGGATCATTAATCGGCATTACCCTTCTCCTTTATACATCGAATGCCATATAGATGCCTTGTTGCATTGTAACCGCGCGACGGGGTTTATCGAGTCTTGATAACGTCTTTACCGTCAACGGACACGAACCGACCACTCATCCGGTCGCGCAGGTCACGATAGAAAAAGGAGCCGCTCCCATGGAACAGCTCCTTTTGTGCTTGGTAAAACGTTATACCTCGTCACCCTCGTGCAGACGGCGACGATAATCGGCGGCCCAGCCCTCAATGTTTACCTGACGGGCACGACCCAGGCCAAGTGCGTCGGCCGGGACCGGCTCGGTGATGACGGAGCCGGCGGCCACGAGCGCGCCATCGCCGATCTGGGCGGGTGCGACCATCATGGTGTCGGAGCCGATGAAGGCGTCCTTGCCGATGACGGTCTTGTGCTTGTGCACGCCATCGTAGTTGCAGGTGATGGAGCCCGCGCCCACGTTGACGCCGGAGCCCATGGTGGTATCGCCGATGTAGGACAGGTGCGGCACCTTGGAGCCCTCGCCGATCGTGGACTTCTTGATCTCCACGTGCGTGCCGGCCTTGGATCCGTCGAGCATGTGGGTGCCCGGGCGCAGGTAGGCGCGCGGGCCGCAGTCGACGCCGTTCTCGATGACGGCCTCGATGGCGATGGTTTCATCGATGGTGCAGCCGCTGCCGACGGTGGTGTCGGTGAGACGGCTGTTGGGGCCGAGCTGGCACTCCTCGCCCACGGTGACGTGGCCAATCAGATGCGTCTGCGGCCACACGACGGTATCGCGGCCGATAACGGCATCGGGGCCGATCCAGGCCTGCGTGGGGTCGATGAAGGTAACGCCCTCGACCATCCAGTGCTCGTTGATGCGGTCGCGCGCGATAGCGGTGAGCTGCGCGAGCTGAATGCGGCTGTTGACGCCCAGGCCGTCGCGGTAGTCATCGCAGTGGAAGATGGAGACCGCCTGGCCGTGACCCTTGAGGATTCCGAGCATGTCGGGCAGATAGTACTCGGACTGCGCGTTGTCGTTGTCGATCTCGTTGATGTGTGCGGCGAGCTGCGCGCCGTCGAAGGCGTAGCAGCCGGCGTTGCACTCCAGCAGCGTGGCGGCCTGCTCGGGCGTGCAGTCCTTCTGCTCGATGATACGCTCGATCTGACCATCGGCGCCCAGCTTGATGCGGCCGTAGCCAAAGGGGTCGGGCGGGGTCATGGTCATGACGGTGCAGGCGAGCTCGCCGGTGGCGACGGTCTGCGCGAACTTGGCGACGGTGTCGGCGGTGATGAGCGGCAAGTCGCCGTTGAGCACGACGACGGGGCCTTGCGTGATGCCGCAGGCCTCGAGCGCGACCTTCACGGCGTGGCCGGTGCCCAGGCGCTCGGTCTGCTCGACGCACTCGACCTTGGTGGCGCTGTTGGCGTAGGCGCCGTCGATGAGGGCGCGCATCTCGTCGGCGTGGCTGCCGATGACGACCACGACGCGGCTGCAGCCGGCCTTGATGGTGGCGTCGACGATCCACTGAACCATGGGCTTGCCCAGGATCTTGTGCGAAACCTTGCAGTGGTTCGACTTCATGCGGGTGCCCTCGCCGGCAGCGAGGATAATTGCGGTTGCGTCCATGTGATCTCCTGTTACGTTATAGAGACGTGTGTTTGGAAACGATACACGGCGCAATATGATACCGCAGGCATATGTTGAGCGCGTAACGATTGGTTTGCGGCGGTTGAGGCTTGCGCCGCCGGCGTGGCGTTTGCGCTGGCCGTGCATGGCGGCGGTGCTGCGGAGCTGTCGTTTGAGCGAGGGGACGGGGGTGCCCGTGGACAACATACGAGAGGAGTTTGGCGGCGAGCCCGTCGCGGCATTCTCGATGTCGCATCCAGCTGTGCCGGCGCTCTATATAGTGCTGACGCTGGGGCTCACCATGTTCTCGATGCAGCCGGTGCTGATTGCGCTGTCACTTGCGGGCGGGTTGGCGTATGGATTTGCGACGCGTGGGGCTGCCCGCACGCTGGGCGCACTTCGCTGGCAGCTGCCGGTGATTTTGATTATCGCGCTGGTCAATCCACTGTTTAGTGCCTCGGGCTCGACGGAGCTGTTCCGTATTGGCATGCGCGCGGTGTATCTGGAGAGCATGGTATACGGCCTGTGCATGGGCGGGCTGTTTGTGGCGAGCGTGCTGTGGTTTGAGGCCGCGGCGTCGATGCTCGAATACGACAAGGTGCTCGCGCTTTTGGGTAACGCCGCACCGGTGATCGCGCTCATGATCTCGATGTGCATGAGGCTTATCCCGCAGTTTTTGCGCCGCGGCCGTACGGTGCTGGCGGTGCAGGATGCGATTGATG
>CALFDL010000258.1 GCA_937950415.1 uncultured Collinsella sp.
CCACAGGTCGATGCCCGCCTCCGGCTCGTCGAAGATCATCAGGTCGCTCTGCCGCGCCAGAATGGTGGCGAGGGCTCGACCCCGTCTTCGGCCGCACCACAACCGCCCGCCGGCGAATAACGCCCGCGAGCGGATTTAGCCTGCCTTGCCCCGAGCGCATCGGGGTATCATAGCGCTGAATCAACAACCCTCCCTGCGACCGAACGTAGGGAGGGTTGTGTCTTGAAGAGCCATCTGAACATATTGAGCTGTCTGCAGGGTGCCGGTGCCCTACCGTTTGCGGACGAATTGCTACCGTTTGCCGAGCGGGTGGCACGCGAGGCGCTCGAGGCATTGTCGCCAACACGATGTGCCGGCTGCGAGCGCCCCGGTGCGCTTATTTGCCAAGACTGCCTGGCCGCGCTCACGCTCATCGACCCACGTCATAGCTGTACCCGATGCGGCGCCCCGTTTGGGGATTTGCTGTGCACTGAGTGTTCGGTCGAGGGCACGTCCTCGGCAATGGCGGAGGCGCTCGACCGCTGCCTGGCGTGCGCCGTCTATGCGCATCCGCTGCCGCGCATCATTAAAGCGTACAAGGACGCGGGCGAGCGACGCCTGGCGCCGTATCTGGCGGAGCTGCTCTACGACACCGCCCTGCATGCCCAGGTCGTAGCGCCCGAACGCTTAGGAGGTGTGCTGTCCGGTGCGGATGCGGTGGTGTTTGTGCCTGCGACGGCGGCAGCGTTTCGGCGGCGTGGTTTTGATCATATGGAGGCTATTGCGCGCCCATTTTGCGAGCTGTCGGGTGTTCCCCTGCTCGATGCCCTCGTCAAGTACGGGCATGGCGACCAGCGCGAACTCGGTCGTGAGGAGCGCCGCGAGCGTGCCCAAGGCATGTACGAGACGGTTGGGGACGTGCACGGCCGCCGCCTATTGCTTATCGATGACGTTATCACCACGGGCGCGACCATGGCAGCAGCCTCGGCGGAGCTCAAGCGTGCCGGCGCTGCGGCAGTCGATGGCCTTGCTATCGCACGCGTTTGGTAGGGGTGGTTTTGTGGCAGTGAAGATTGAGCGGCGCAACGAGCCGACAGACGAACAGCTAGCGGCTTCCGTAATCCTAACAGGCGCTTCGGCGCTGCGCATGATGCGCGCCGAGCGCCGGCAGATGGGCTATATCAGCTGGAAGGACCTTAATCCCGATGAAGAGCGCCGTGTGCTGCGCACGTCGTCGCCTTCGACCGAGGATATCTATCTTCCCGACTTGGTGCGAATTGGAGCCAAAAGCGGCGAGGTGCAAGAAGATCTGTGCTTGCTGGTGGGATCTGCGGCGCAGCGCCGCCGCATGCCTGGCGTGGGCTGGTCCGTGTGTTCCGGGTTGCCCGCCGGCTCGATTCTAGAGGTGGAACCGGGGGTGTACAGCCTATCTCCCGAGGCCCTTTGTGTTGCCGTTGCCCGCGAGGTCGGCTGTATCCAGGCATTTGCCCTGGCCCAGGAGCTGTGCTCTAAGATTTCACTGAGCGACCGCGGGAAGTATCTGCCTCCCTACACCTCGCCTGTTACGAATAGACTTGCAAAGGACAAGGACCAGCCAGCAGACGTGGGCTACTTTGAAGTCGAGCCGGTGCTGACGCCCGATCGCCTGGCAGATTATCTCGCGGTATACAAGGGGAACACGGCCAAACAACTGCAGCGTCTGTGTCCCTATCTTTCGGAAAACCTGCGCTCACCCATGGAGTGCATCATGCTCGCCCTGTTTTCGCTTCCGTTTTCCTATGGCGGGTTTGCCTGCGGACCTTTTAAGACCGACTACAAGATCGAGTTCGATGACCGTGCGCAGGCAATCTCGGGGATGCCTCATGCAGTTTGCGATGCGTATCAAGAGGTAGCCCGGTTTGACCTGGAATACAACGGTGAGCTGGGCCATTCCTCTCGGAGGGGACGTATCCATGATGAAAAGCGCAACACGGGCTTGATTACTATGGGAATCGAGGTCGCGACGGTCAATAGCGAAATGCTCTGTGACATGGAAGCGATGGAAGCGCTCGCATGGCGCATCCACCAGCGTATGGGTAAGCGGTACCGGAATCGTGTCGATGCCCGCAGGAAGAAGCAAGAGGCGTTGCTTAATACGCTGCGGGCGTGTTTTGGGCTTAAGCCGGTCTAATTCACGTCGAAAATAGGGGGTTAATCATAGCCCTGGCCAAAATATAGCAAATATGAGTACTGCTACAAATTCAGTAACAGCAAAATCAAGGAATTTAGGACTCGGAGGCGGCATAAAGTAAGAAGATAATAAACAAATGTGGAATAACTAAGCATCAGATTGGTGACACTGAGCGCAAAATCTGTCCGAGAGGCCAAAATTGTCTGTTACTAAATTGGTGACAGTACTCATATTTGCCGTTTTTTGGCCACGGCACCCCAAGAAGGGTGCCCCGGAGCTCCCCGTAGGGGAGCTCCGGGCTTCATGGGGGCACGAATAGCCCACTCCGACCTGCGAAATCTGTACTCGCGATGCGAATGACGCCCCTAACCTTAAACTTTAGCTTGAACTTAGCTATAATGCGCTTCGTTCCTACCAGGCTGTGGTTGCGGACGGACGAAATGCCCGTCCTAGTCCAAGACAGACGCGGTCAAAGGGATCCACGTAAGCGACCGCGTGCGCGCGGCGCGATCATGGCGCGTCCTAGATGTAAGCCGCACCGTCCGTTCTACTTTCTTTGGGGCAATACCGCCTCGCGGGCGAGCGGGCCAGTCGTGAAGGTGGCTGCGGCCTCCCGAGCAAACACCCCGGTGCGCAAGTGTGGGGTCAAATACCAGGTCAGCTGGTGGGAACAATCTGATATTCCGCGCGACGCACGGATCGTATACGACACAGAAGGCAGGGTAGTGGACATGGTGAGGGGCAGCTTGATGCACGCGGCTCGGTTAGGTGCTGGGACCGCAGCGGTCATCGCCGTTTTGGGCCTGAGCGGATGCGCGTTCAACCCGCTGTCTACGTTCGCGACTCCCACGATCGACCAGATCGAGTACGAGACCGTCACGCCCACGGTGTCGGATGATGCCCTGGTCACTCCCGGAACCCTGACGGTTGCCCTCGATACTTCCGATGCGCCGCAGGCCATGCAGGGCGCCGACGGCGAGCTTACGGGGTATGCAGTCGACGCCGCCCGCGCCCTCGCAAGCCGCATGGGCCTTAAGGTCGCCTTTGTCGATGCGTCCTCGGCTGGTTCCGCGCTCGGCGACAAAAAGGCTGATATCTTTATCGGCGAGATCAACTCCACGGACGGGGACGTTAGCTCGCTCGGCACCTGCCTGTACGATGCCGCTTCCGTGTTCGGTAGAACCAGCGATGGTGGGTCGCTAAACGTTTCCACCGATACCCTTAACACGTCTACTCTGGGTGTCCAGATGTCCTCGGCCTCGCAGGAGGCACTTGCTAAGCAGAGCATCACCGCCAACCAAAAGACCTACCCCAACATCAACGAGTGCTTTGAGGCGCTCGAGTCCGGCGAAGTCGACTATGTGATCTGCGACTCCACGGCCGGCGGCTACCTTGCACGCCTGATGAGCGAGATCTCCTATGTCGGTGCGCTCGAGGCGCCCTCGACGCTTGGTGTTGCGGGCCTCTCGTCCAATGACGAACTGTGCCGTGCCGTGAGCGATGCCCTCGACGGCATCACGGTCGACGGTACGCTCGAGGCGGTCCACTGCGTCTGGTATGGCACGATGCCCTACGACCTCACCACTAAGACAGTATCTGGTGTCAACCTTCAGTCGTCTGGCTCCGCATCCTCCGGCAGCGAGTCCTCCGATTCCAACAATGAGACCGCATCCTCCGAAGACAAATCGTCCAGCCAGGAAGGCACCATCACCGACGACGACATTAACAAACTCAATAGCTAGTTATTACTAGGGGTGGTGTCTCCCATACGTTGGAAAGGACATCTCTTCACGGTTTCAACACGCACTGCCGGGCTTCCCCAATAGGGGAGCCCGGCTTTTTCATCTCTATAAAACCAGCAGGTCAAAGCCAATTTTCGGGACCAAATACAAAGTCGCCGGCTCCCTCCTATAGCGCACTTTGCCATGGAAAAGTACGAGACTTCGGTATGCGGTATCAAGCAATCGTTATTCGGGTCTTTAGGAATCCGCGTGATTAAATGCACGGCAATGGGTACATAGCCAGTACAGTAAGTCCCCGAGGCAGATTGGAGCCACGTATGGATATCAAGGTTTCTGGACGCAAGACGACGGTAACCGATGCTCTGCGTGCGCATGTGGATGAGAAGATCGGCGAGGCGCTCAAGGTTTTCGATATCGAGCCCATGACGGTCGACGTTGTACTTCGCTATGAGAAGAACCCCTCGAACCCCAACCCGGCAATCGTCGAGGTCACGGTTCGTGCCCGCGGTTCGGTGATTCGCGTTGCCGAGCACGGTGCAGATATGTACGCCGCCATCGACCTCTCCGCCGATAAGGTCACCCGCCAGCTGCGCAAGTTCAAGACCAAGGTCGTGGACAACCGCCAGGGCGGTGCCAGCGCCGCGGATGTCGTGCCGGTCGAGCGCGTCGAGGATCTGGCCGACCTGCTGCTGCCCGAGGAGGAGGACGACCTGCTCGTCCGCGAGAAGGTCATCGACGTCACCCCGATGACTGAGGAGCAGGCGCTGGTGCAGACCGATCTGCTGGGTCACGACTTCTACGTGTTTGAGAACGCGACGACCGGCCTCATCAATGTGGTGTATCACCGTAAGAATGGTGGATATGGCATCATCAAGCCCCGTATCGAAACACTTGACGAGTAAAATACGTTAACTTGCATGAGTTAACGGTTGGCGGCCATCCCATGCGGGTGGCCGCCTTTTTTACGTAAGGAGTCGCTTTGATGGACAAGGCTGCATCTACCGGCCATTCGGACCGTTGCCGCATCGTCGTCGATACCTGCTGCGACTTTAGTCCCGAGGTCGCCGCGAACCTTGATGTCGATATCCTGGGTTTCCCCTTCATTATCGATGGCGAAGAGCGCACGGATGACATCTGGTCGAGCATGAGCCCTAAGGAGTTCTACGACCGCATGCGCGCCGGTGCTCGCGTGTCCACCTCGGCTGTGTCGCTCGGTCGCTATATCGAGTTTTTTACCGAGTGCGCCAAAGAGGGCACGCCCACGGTCTACCTGTGCTTTACCTCGGCGCTGTCGTCGAGCTATAACTCCGCGTGCCAGGCGGCAGATGCCGTGCGCGCCGAGTATCCCAACTTTGAGCTCTACGTGGTCGACAACGCTCTGCCCTGCGCGACCGGCGCGCTCTTGGCGCTCGAGGCCGTGCGCCAGCGTTCGGCGGGACTGACCGCCAAGCAGCTGGTCGATTGGGCAAACGAGGCAAAAACCTACGTGCACGGCTACTTTACGCTCGAGAGCTTTGACGCACTGGCTGCCGGCGGCCGCATTCCTCCCGCGGCGGCGCAGCTCACGGCAAAGCTCGACGTCAAGCCCGAGCTCTCCTACGATCTGGCCGGCTCGCTGTCGCTGATTGGCGTCAACCGCGGCCGCAAGAAGGCGCTCAAGTCCATTCTCAAGTCGTTCCGCGAGAACTACGTGCCCGATCGCACCATGCCCATCGCCATCATGACGGCCGATGCCGAAAAGGACGGCGACTGGCTCGAAGCCGCCATCCGCAAGGAGGAAGGCTGCGCCGACGTCACGATCGTTCGCAGCTCCGTGGGTCCCACCATTGGCTCGCACGTGGGCCCCGGCATGGTGGCCTGCGCGTTTTGGGGTAAGAACCGCGCCGACAAGGCGTCGCTTTCCGACCGTATCGCCCGCCGCGTGCGCGGTCAGTAGGCAAGCGCTGCGTCCGTTATCGCCCTCGACTCACAGCCCAAACGCTGGCACCGAGTATTCAACCTGGTAACAACACCCAACCCAAAAGGAAAGGTTTCATGGCAAACAAGCTCTCCGTCGCATTTATCGGCACCGGAATTATGGGTGCCCCCATCGCCGGCCACATTCTGGACGCTGGCTATCCCGTCACGGTCAACAACCGCACCAAGTCCAAGGCTGCAGCGCTCGTTGAGCGCGGTGCCGTCTGGGCCGATACGCCGGCAGATGCCGCGGCGAACGCCGACGTCGTCTTTACCATGGTGGGTTATCCCTCCGAGGTCGAGGAGCTCTACCTGGCGGGTGACGGTCTGCTCGCGTGCACTAAGCCCGGTGCGGTCCTGGTCGACCTTACCACGAGCTCGCCCGAGCTGGCGCGCGATATTGCCGAGGCCGCCCAGGTCTCCGGTCGCATGGCGTTTGACTGCCCCGTCACCGGCGGCGAGTCGGGTGCCATCGCCGGCACGCTCACGGCTATCGTGGGCGCCACCGAGAACGACATCGCGCCGGTCCGCGACATCCTTTCCACCTTTGCGGCAACCATCTGCTGCTTTGACGGCGCCGGCAAGGGCCAGGCTGCCAAGCTCGCCAACCAGGTGTCGCTGGGCGCCTGCATGGTCGGCATGGCAGACGCCATGGCATTTGCCGAGCTGAGCGGCCTTGACCTGGAGAAGACCCGCCAGATGATCCTGGGCGGCACCGGCAAGTCCGGCGCCATGGAGAGCCTGGCTCCCAAGGCGCTCGACGGCGACTACAAGCCCGGCTTTATGGTCGAGCACTTCATTAAGGATCTGCGCTTGGCGCTCGCCTATGCCGACGACCGTGAGCTTGCGCTGCCCGGCGCCGACGTGGCCTTTACGCTTTACGACATGCTCGATGCCATCGGTGGCGCCAAGCTGGGCACCCAGGCCGTCACGGTCCTCTATAAGGAGGAGGCCGATGCCATCGCCGCCGGTCTGGACTGGTCGCAGTATCGTCCCGAGGAGCACGGTGCTCACGAGGAAGGCTGCGGTTGCGGCGAGCGTGGCGACGACCACGAGTGCGGTTGTGGACACCACCATGGCGAGGACCACGAGTGCTGCGGCGGTCACGGTCATGACGACGGCCACGAGTGCTGCTGCGGCCACCATCACGGGGAGTAGCGCCTATGAGCTTGACGTTCGTGGTGCTTGCGCTGGTGCTCTTTCTCTTTGCGATCTACATTGGCTTTTTGTGCGGCCAGTGGGCGTGCGAAAAGCGCGTCATCACCAAGCGCGACTACTGGATTGCCAACTTTGCGGGAGCTGCGGCAGTCGTCCTGCTGACCTGGGTGTTCTCGCTGTTCCCGCTGGTGCAGTTTGCGCCGATCGGCTGGCTCGGCGGCTTTATCGCCGGCCTTAAGATGAGCTTTGGCGAGTCCGTCGGTCCGTGGCGCAAGCACGACGAGGTCTTTAACGTCAACAAGGCACACCGCGTCGCCGCCGACGCGGGCGATGCCGAGGAACGCCGCCGTGCGCGTCGTAATGGCGCTGCCGAGCGACAGCTCATCTCGGTCACCGATGACAGCAAGGGTGCTGGCAAGCACGCTAAGAAATAGTAAAAAGAGGTAACTATGGCAGAAAACAAAGACGAACAGCTCACCGACGAGGAGCTGGCACAGTACGGCGATCAGGTTATATACAAGGATCTT
>CALFDL010000259.1 GCA_937950415.1 uncultured Collinsella sp.
GTCATCGTCTTCCCCGTAATCGCGCTCCAAGGCCGCCAAATCGCGTTTGAGCGCCCTTGTTGTCATCCGCGCACTTCTCGGCGCGAGCTTTCGGGAGAGGCCCGCAATTGCCACCTCAATCCGTCCAACCGCTCCTCTGATTCCCTCAACGACCTGCTCAACTCGTCCTCGGAGTCCATCGCATCGAGCAGCGAGTTCATCGAGCATTCCGCGCTTCTCAAAGCGTCCCGCGTGGTCGAACTGGTCAGCGATGGAAGCGATGGCTTCCAGCTCCTCAACGTCCTCCTCAAGCCGTCCCGCCGCTTGCCGAACCGACTCCAATCGCCGCTGCTCGCGCTGCAGGTTCTCGCCGACCTCGTTCCGAATGTCGATTTTTTCGCCGATTTCGCCGTCCAAGCGGTCAATCTCGGCCATTTTCTCCGCGATTCGGCGGTCAATTTCCGCAGCTTGTGCCCGTTTTTCATCAACCTGCCCGGCGATATCAGCGAGGTCTTTCCTCGCCGTCCTCGCCCTCGCCTCGTCCCGCTTCCGCGCCGCGCTGGCCCTCTCGGCCCGCTCGGTCGCATCCGCCACGATCTCGCCGGCCTTCCTCTCGACAGGGGCAAGGATCTCGGCGCGGGCCGCGTCTATGTCGCGCTTGTCCACCCTGCTCAGGGCCTTCTGCGCCCTCTTGCCGTCCTCGAGCTCGATTTCCGGCCTGTACCCGAGATGCTGTTCCAGATAGTCCCCAAGATCCTTGTGCAGGCTCTGGTAGAACGTTCGCGGGCACATCTTCTTGAAGTTGAACCGACCGTCCAGAATCGGCGTGAACGCCGCGTGCATGTGGTCGCGGACTGGCGAGCCGTCCGTCCGCACCTCGTCCCTGTGCACGAACCCGCCGAGCATGTTCCCGGACCCGAGACGGTCCGCCAGAAAGCAGTACGTCCATCCAAAGAACGCGCCCTCGTCCCCCTCGCGGACGTTCTCTGGCAGCGTAACCACAACGTCAGCCATCACCACCGCGTCCTTGCGCACGGCCCGCTTGCCCTCGGCCTTGGCCCTCTCGTTGACGCGCTCGATGCGCCCCTCGACCGTGGCCCAGTTCGGCTCCACCCCCTCCATCGGCTTCACCAGACCGTCGGCGGGGTCGAGCGCGAGCGTGTAGTCCATCCCGACCCGCGCCGGGTCGATGTTCTCCCGCCCCAAGCTGGACGGGTCGCGGCGGTAATGCGCGAGCATGTGGCCTACCGATGTTGCCTTGTACTTCTCAAGATGCGCCATAAGTCTAAGACCTTTCAGCCGGAGCCAGATTTTAGCCGCCTAAAGTCTAGCATGTTAGCCTTTTGCTACGCAAAAGACATGGCAGGGCCAGCCCTGCACCCGCTCGGGCGTTCCCCCCGAGACCCCCCAGCCCTCGTCCGTTCGCGGCGTCGCTCACGTTCTCGGACAGCACGCGGCGACGCGTGCATGAGGGGGCAAGCCCCCTCAAACTCCCCCCTTGTCGCGGCTGTTCGTCACACGTCACACGTCACGTATATATTCTGTCGTAGTAGCAGAATATATACGTGCCCCGATTTGATGGGCTTCCTTCGCCGCGACTAGAGCAAGGAAAGGGTCGATGGCGCAGTGCGTCATCGACCCTCAATCAAGTCTGGTTTTGTTGCTTGCCCGCCGCGTCAATTCCGCAGCCGGTGAACGAGGGCTACGTAGATCCGCTATGCGGAACTACTCCGCCCCCGTAGTCACCGCCTGCTCCATTGACCCGCCTACTCGCCCGAATGTGAATCGGCTTCGTTGTTGCGGCAGCGCTCGCGCATCGCTTCTTCCCATGCCAAGCGCTTCTGCATTTCGGCCTTCTCACGCATCATCTTGTTGCCGTTCAGGTACTTAACGAGAAACGCCGAATACGAGACCATGATTTCCCAGTACTGCTCGCCGAAACGTTCGAGCGCGGGCTGCGTGAACTCGTTAATCGTCTCGTAGCCCTCGCTCATGATGAACCACGTCAGCTCCTTTAGCATGTGCTGCTTCTCGGCGGTGCTGATTTGCTCGTAGTTGCCAATGTCGAAGCCGTTGCCAGTAATGCGCTCGCTCGGGTCGTATTGATGCTTGCCGAGCTTGCGGCACTTGTCCGTGTCGTGAATCAGGTAGTCGTAGCAGTGGCGAATGTCGATTACACGCTCGCACTTGTTCAACGCCTTCTCGCCAAGCCGCTTAAAAACGGACATCGCCGTCTTGTAGGTGGTCGTGTTGCCGAAGACGATAATCACGTGCACGTGGTCTTTGCGATGCTCACCCTTGCCGTCAACGTCTGCCGCGTGCTCGCAGTAGGCATAGGGCAGCTGCAACAGCTCCTCGATGTTGTCGCGCCAACCATCGACCATGTTCTCCTGATAGAGCACAGCCCACCAGTAACGCGCCTTCACGCTGGTGTCGATTGGCTTCTCAGCCTTCTCGGTCGTCTCGTCTGCCATGAAAAAAGCCACCTCCAAAATCATGGAAGGTGGCTCCGTTTTTACGTCTATCTATAGCCCTGACCTCGCGGTCTTGCTAGAATAGTCATGTACGGGACGGAACTTCACCTTCCGTTTCCATTAGCTGGTTGTCGGCGGCAACCAACGACCAGCAACAAACATTATAGGGCATCGCATCGCGCGGTGCCCTTTTATTTTGCGCATCTACCTGCGCTTTCGAGTCCACAAGTATGGACTCCCAAAACGTAAACTATAGTTTTCGTTTCTAGCGGCTCTGACTCCACGACCGCTGCGGCGGTCTATCGTCACGGTTCGCATCCCGCGCCATAGCAGCCCTCTGGGCTTCCGCAGCACGGGCTTTGGGGCTTCTGTCATCGTCTTCCCCGTAATCGCGCTCCAAGGCCGCCAAATCGCGTTTGAGCGCC
>CALFDL010000260.1 GCA_937950415.1 uncultured Collinsella sp.
GGTGGAGACGAGGGGGATCGAACCCCTGACCTCTTGACTGCCAGTCAAGCGCTCTCCCAGCTGAGCTACGCCCCCGTGACGAGGAGATACTATAGGGGAAGATTCTTAGTTGTGCAAGAAGTTTTTTGGGTTGATTCTCGCACTTACGGGTTTTCCTGGGACGGGGCTGAATTGACTGATTATGACTTCGGCAAAATCAGTCAATTAACCCACCGTCCCGATAAAACCCTCACGCGGCGGCACCTTACTTGTAGAGGTAAGCGATTGCGGTTCCTTGGTGGACTTGGATCTTGGCCGTTTTCCGGACGACATTAGAGATGCCCGTGTCAGCCAAGAGTCCTAGGGGGGAATGATTTAGTTCCCATTCTAGGCCGTGTTCGCTTACCACCGTCCCGGGGGCAATGGCGATGATGGAGAACGTCTTGCCTTCGGCACCCTCGATGGTCCACGTCTCACCTGCGTGAAGGATGCGGGCGACCACCTTGTCCTCGGCAATCCAGACTGGGGCGTCATCGTAGCCTGCGAGCAGGCCCAGTACGGAAAGCGCCATATCAGGGCGACCGCCGGTGGCGCAGGTCGCAACCACTTCGGCACCCGGCCAGCGACGGCGGACGGAATCGAGCACCAGCGCCAGATCGGTATAGTCCTTGTACGGGTCATGGCGCTCAACTTCAAAGTCGGTGGCGGCATCGACCAACGCGCGACCCGCGTCGCTCACCGTGTCCGCATCTCCTACATACACGTCGCAGCCCAGGCCGGCACCCAGCAGCGCGTCGAGTCCGCGGTCTACGGCAACAACATGGTCGCACTCCCCCGCTTGCCGGCGCAACAGATCCACGCTCGCCACGACGGGCGAGCCGCACACCACTAATATCTTACAAGCCACAGCCCTCGCCTATCCCTCAAACGCAAGAACGTGATCCAAATCCAGCTCTTCGTAGCTGTCGATAAAGATATCGCAGTTGGCGCGCACTTCGTCGCGCTTCATGCGGCCGTGCGGGTCATAGATGCCCACGCGCTTAAAGCCTGCGGTGCCAGAGCTCTTTAGGCCAAAGACCGCGTCTTCAAACACCCATGCGCGCTTAAACTTGCACTCGTGGCGCTCTTCCAGGCGACGCAGCGCCAGCTCGTATACGTCGGGGAACTGTTTGGAGCGTCCCGCCTCGCCCGTCGTGGTAACAAACTCCATGTAAGCGTCGAGCCCGGCTCCCGCAAGCGCAGACCCAACAAGCTCGGTCGGCGTGGAAGTGGCAACGCACATGGCAATGCCCGCCGTCTTCGCCCGCTCCAAAAAAGCCAGGAGCCCCTCGCGCGGCGGCACCTTGGAGTACCCATCGATCAAAATCTCGCCCAGCTCGCGATACAACTCCTCGCCATTTGCGCCAATGCCCCACGTATCGTGGTAGGCCTGGCACTCGTCCTCCAGCGACAGGTGCTCAAATTGGGCAAAGTCATCCACGGTCACGTCAATCCCGTGGCGGTGCAATAACTCGGGCTGGGCATAGGCCCAAACGGGGGTGCTATTAACCAGCGTGCCGTCGCAATCGAAAATAAAAGCAACCTTGGGAGTGGCGGAATGGGGCATAAACGAACCTTTCAATATCAAATGGTAAACATCCTGCTAAAAACGTTTTACCAAACGTCTGACTAACAATTTTGAAACCCTAATTGGTAAAACTGTCAAGAGTTTTACCACGGCTATTCTGTCAGTGGTCTAAACATGGCGCTTACCGATTAAACGCCGTCCCAAAACCACTTTCGTCCATAAAACTAACGCACAGGTGTTATCGTAGTTTCTGCCGAAAGTTCCACCGAGCACGCGAGGTGGAACGAATCACAGAAACTTCGCCGTCCCTTCGATTCGTGCAGCCTTGGACCTTTCGCATCTAGTCACCAAGGCAACACGCTGCCGCGTCATGATGGGATCAAACGTGAGCGATACAAAGCTAAAGCCAACGGCTAAAAAGCCCGCAACCCGCAAACCGGCTCCGCACGCACCGGAGCTCTCCAAGGACGATGTCTACCTGTTTGGCATTGGAATGTGGGAGCGCAGCTGGGAAAAGATGGGCGCGCATCCCGACACGCAGCAGCGCACGCGCGGCTGGCGCTTTTGCGTTTGGGCGCCCGACGTAAAGAGTGTCCATGTCATTGGCGAATTTAACGACTGGGATGAGGAAGCCAACCCGCTGGTGCCCGTGCATACGAGCGCTATTTGGGAAGGCTTTATTCCTGGTGCCGAGCAGGGCCAGCTCTATAAATACCTCATCGAGACCAACGAGGGCGAAAAGCTCTACAAGGCCGATCCATACGCCTTTAAGGCCGAGTGCCCTCCGGGTACCGCCAGTGTGCTGTGGACCCTCGATGGCTACAAGTGGAACGACGCCGCATGGCTCAAGCGCCGCGCCGGCCACAACCATATGTCGCAGCCGCTCAACATCTACGAGGTGCATATTGGCTCGTGGAAGCGCCACGGCGACGCACCACAGGGCGAGCCGGACGAGTACGGCAACTACCCCGGCCCCATGGACCCCTTCCCCGCGCAGCGCGGCGAGTTCTACACCTACGACGACCTGTCGGTGGAGCTCGTAGACTACGTGCGCGACATGGGCTACACGCATATCGAGGTCATGCCGCTTATGGAGCATCCTTTCGACGGCTCCTGGGGCTACCAGACGACCGGCTACTACGCCGCCACGTCGCGCTACGGCAACCCGCAACAGCTCATGCACTTTATCGATGCGTGCCACGAGGCTGGCATCGGCGTGATCATGGACTGGGTGCCCGGCGGTTTTTGCGCCGACTCTCACGGCCTTGCCACCTTTAACGGCCACATGCTGTTTGAGCACGAGATTCACCCCAACTGGGGCACGCACAAGTTTGACTTCGCCCGCGGCGAGGTCCGCTCTTTCCTGGTCTCCAACGTGCTGTATTGGCTCGAGAACTTCCACGTTGACGGCATTCGCATGGACGGCGTGTCCAGCATGTTGTACCTCAACTTTGGCATCGACGATCCCGGCCAAAAGAAGTTCAACAAGTACGGAACCGAGGAGGACCTGGACGCCAGCGCGTTTATCCGTCAGGTAAACTGCGCCGTGGAGGCCCACTTCCCCGACGTGATGATGATGGCCGAGGAGTCCACCGCGTGGCCGCTCGTGACCTATCCGCCGCAGGACGGCGGCCTGGGCTTCCACTACAAGTGGGACATGGGCTGGATGAACGACACCCTGCACTACATGCAGACCGATTTTCCGTGGCGTCCAGGCAACCACGGCCTGCTCACGTTCTCCATCATGTACGCCTTTACCGAGAACTTCATTTGCCCGCTGAGCCACGACGAGGTCGTGCACGGCAAGTGCTCGCTCATCGGCCGCATGCCGGGCGACTGGTGGCGCCAGTTTGCCGGCCTGCGCACGCTGGCCTTCTACCAGATGACACACCCCGGTGCCAAGCTCAACTTTATGGGCAACGAGATCGGCCAGTTTATTGAATGGCGCTACTACGAGTCCATTCAGTGGTTCCTGACCGAGGAGTACGAGACTCACAAGCATCATCAGGCGTTTATTAAGGCGCTCAACCACCTGTACACCGCCGAGCCCGCCCTGTACGAGCGCGGTTACACCGACGACGGCTTTACCTGGATCGACGCAGACAACTCCAAGCAGTCCATCGTGAGCTTTGTGCGCCAGGGCGAGGACGTCGATGACGACCTGGTGATTCTGATCAACTTTGACCCGGCGAGCTACGAGAGCTTCCGCGTGGGCGTGCCGCGCGAGGGCGACTGGGAGGTCATCTTCGATTCCGACCGTCCCGAGTTTGGCGGCAGCGGCTATGCCGGTGATGAGCCCTACACCTGCTCGAGCGAGCCCTATCCCTGGAACGGGCAGATGGACTCTATTGAGATCAAGGTGCCCGGCCTGGCCGGCGTGGTGCTTAAGCGCCGCGGTCCCAGCAGCTATAAGCCGCCCGTGGTTGAGGAGTCCAAGAAGGCGACGCGCAAACGTGCGTCCTCGGTGAAGCCCAAGGCCGCGGCTGCCAAGAAGACTCCGGCCAAGGCGAAGGCTGCCAAGCCCGCTGCCAAGGCTTCGACCAAATCCACGACGGCCAAGAAGGCAGCCACCAAAAAGGCCACTACCAAGGCCAAGGCAGCTGCTGTTAAGGCTCCTGCCAAGAAAGCGTAACAAAGGCGTTACCACTGTAATTACCCACCCCGTGGGGGCGTAGGATGTAAGTCATAACCGTTCCGGGAGATACATCCCCGGGGGAAAGGAACGTATGAATAAGATCTTCGACAACAAGCAGGAGTTTACCGAACTCTATCGCGATGCCGTCATGAGCATCAGCGGCAAGAGCGTCGAGGCCGCCAGCGACCTCGACCGTTTTAACGCCCTGGCCAAGCTCGTGGCCGAGAAGGCGCGCACCGTTGCCACCAAGAGCGACGCCCGCGCCACCGCCGAGGGCAAGAAGCGCGTGTACTACTTCTCGATCGAGTTTTTGATCGGCCGCCTGCTCGACAACTACCTGCTCAACTTTGGCGTGCGCGACATGGTCGCCGAGGCGCTCGACGACATGGGCTTCGACCTGTCCGTCATCGAGAACCAGGAGCCCGATCCGGCGCTGGGCAACGGTGGCCTGGGCCGTCTGGCCGCGTGCTTCCTGGATTCCATGGCAGCCGAGGGCATTGCCGGCTACGGCAACGGTATGCGCTACCGCTACGGCCTCTTTAAGCAGGAGATCGTCAACGGCAGCCAGGTAGAGGCCACCGACGAGTGGCTCACCCACGGCTATCCCTGGGAGGTCCGTCGTCAGGACAAGGCCGTGACCATTAAGTTTGGTGGCCACGTCGAGGGCTTTGAGGAGAATGGCCGAACGTTCTACCGCACGGTGGACACGCAGGATATCCTGGCCGTCCCTTATGACATCCCCGTGGTGGGCTATGCCGGCGAGACTGTCAACAAGCTGCGCGTCTGGGCCGCCGAGCCGGTCGAGGAGCACTTCGATCTGGAGGCCTTCAACCGCGGCGACTACGCCCTGGCCGATGCCGAGCGCGCCGAGGCCGAGGCCATCAGCGCCATCCTCTACCCCAACGACGCCGGCGAGCATGGTCGTCTGTTGCGCCTGAAGCAGGAGTATCTGTTTGTCTCGGCCGGCATCTACAGCCTGCTCGACACCTTTGAGAAGGAGCACGGCGCTAACTGGGAGCTGCTGCCGCAGTTCGTTGCCATCCACACCAACGACACCCACCCCGCCATGTGCGGCCCCGAGCTCATGCGCATCCTCATCGACGAGAAGAAGCTCGAGTGGGATGACGCCTGGAACATCGTGACGCAGGTCGTGAGCTACACCAACCACACCATCCTGCCCGAGGCTCTGGAGAAGTGGCCCATCGGCACGTTCTCCAAGCTCCTCCCCCGCGTGTACCAGATCATCGACGAGATCAGCCGCCGTTGGCACGAGTCGTTCGACACCACGCAGGAGGGCTGGCAGGAGCGTCTGCGCCAGACCGCCATTCTGTGGGACGGCGAGATTCGCATGGCCAACCTGTCTGTGATCTGCAGCCATAGCGTCAACGGCGTGGCAAAGATCCACTCCGACATCATCAAGAACATCGTGCTCAAGGACTTCTATGCCCTGACGCCCGAGAAGTTCAACAACAAGACCAACGGTATCTCGCACCGTCGCTTCTTTGCCGAGGCCAACCCCACCTATGCCAAGCTCGTCACCGAGGCCATTGGCGATGGCTGGCTTAAGGACGCCTTTGAGCTGGAGAAGCTCAAGGAGTTCCAGAACGACACCGAGTTCCTGAAGGCCGTGGGTGCCTCCAAGCGCGCCAATAAGGAGCGCCTGGCCGCCTACGTTAAGGCCGAGACCGGTCTGGTCATCGACCCCAACACCGTCTTCGATGTCCAGGTGAAGCGCTTCCACGCCTACAAGCGCCAGCTCATGAACATCATGAAGGTGATGGACATCTACAACCGTCGCATCGCCGATCCCAACTTCCACGTGACGCCGACGACCTTCATCTTTAGCGGCAAGGCTGCCTCGAGCTACACCTTTGCCAAGGAGACCATCCGCCTCATTAACTCCGTGGCCGACGTCATCAACAACGACCCGCGCGTGAACGAGGTCATGAAGGTCTGCTTTATCCCCAACTTCCGCGTGAGCAACGCCCAGCTCATCTACCCCGCCGCCGAGATCTCGGAGCAGATCTCCACGGCCGGCAAGGAGGCCTCGGGCACGTCAAACATGAAGCTCATGATGAATGGCGCCATTACGCTGGGCACCCTCGACGGCGCCAACATCGAGATTGCCGACCTGGCTGGCCGCGAGAATGAGGCCATCTTTGGCCTGACCGCTCCCGAGGTCGAGCAGCTCTGGGCATCCAACAGCTACTTTGCGTGGGATACCCTCAACGGCGACCGCGAGCGTCTGGGCCGTGTGATGGACGAGCTCAAGGACAACACGTTTGCGGGTCTTTCGGGCAACTTCGAGAGCATCTACAACGAGCTCATGAACAACAACGACCCAGACCTGGTCATGGCCGATTTCCGCAGCTACGTCGACGCCTGGGAGGCGCTCACGGGCAGTTACGGCGACCAGGAGACCTGGAACCGCAAGGCGCTGCTCAACACCGCCTCCTCCGGCTGGTTCTCGAGCGACCGCACCATTCGCGAGTACCGCGACGAGATCTGGCACGCTTAAAGGCGCGCGAGCTCCCCTATGCCAGCACGGCATTACTCGACGGGCGCGACCGAGTGCCGCGCCCGTCGCTAATGGGTTTAGGAACATCGATGACAGAAGGAGAAATCGATGAGTAAGAAAGAATGCATCGCGATGCTCCTCGCAGGAGGACAGGGCAGCCGATTGGGGGCACTCACCCAAAAGATCGCCAAGCCGGCGGTTAGCTTTGGTGGCAAGTTCCGCATTATCGACTTTTCGCTCTCCAACTGCTCCAACTCAGGCATCGACACGGTGGGCGTTCTGACGCAGTATCGCCCCTACCTGCTGCATGCCTATGTGGGCTCCGGCGAGGCGTGGGATCTGGACAGTCGCGACGGCGGCGTGTCGATCCTGCCGCCGTACGAGACGCAGACCGGCGGCGCCTGGTATGCGGGCACGGCCGACGCCATTACGCAGAACCTGGACTACATCAAGGCCAACGACCCCAAGTACGTCCTGATTCTTTCGGGCGATCACCTGTATCGCATGGACTACCGCAAGATGCTCAAGACGCACATTGAGAACAACGCCGACCTCACGGTGAGCGTTATGCCCGTGCCTTGGGAGGAGGCTAGCCGCTTTGGCATCCTGACCACTGACCCCGAGGACGGCCGCATCACCAAGTTCACCGAGAAGCCCGATAAGCCCGATTCGAACCTCGCGTCCATGGGCATCTACATCTTCTCGGCCGACGTGCTGATCGAGGCGCTCGAGGAGGACGCTCTGGACCAGCGCTCGAGCCACGACTTTGGCAAGGACATCATCCCCAAGCTGCTCGGCGAGGGCAAGCGCCTGTACAGCTACGAGTTCCACGGCTTTTGGAAGGACGTCGGCACCATCGCCAGCTTCCACGAGACCTCGATGGACCTGCTGGGCAACAACCCCGAGTTCGATCTGTTTGACAAGCACTTCCCCATCATGTCCAACATCACCACGCGTCCGCCGCACTACATTGGCCCGGATGGTCGCCTGGACGACTGCCTGGTCTCCAACGGCTGCAAGATCTACGGCACCGCTCGCCACTCGATCCTTTCGACCGATGTCATCATCGAGGAGCGCGCCGTGGTCGAGGACTCCGTGCTGCTGCCGGGTGCGCACGTTAAGAGCGGCGCGCACATCTGCCGTGCAATTTTGGGCGAGAACTCCACGGTCGAAGAGGGCGTGAAGCTCGGCTCTGTCGATACCACCAAGGATACGGCCGTCGTTGGAAATGACGTCGTTATCGGGAAGGGGGAATGATCCGATGATCAATCGCAAGGCCATCGGTTATATCACCGCTAACTACTCTTCGACCTACGGCAGCGTGCTGCTCAAGGACCGCCCCATCGCGTCCGTTCCGTTTTTGGGCCGCTATCGCCTGATCGACTTCCCGCTGTCCAACATGATGAATGCCGGCATCAAGACCGTCGGCGTCGTCATGCCGGGCAACTACCGCTCGCTGATCGACCACGTGGGCTCGGGCAAGGACTGGGGCCTGGACCGCAAGAAGGGCGGTCTGTTCATGGTGCCCGGTAATGCGTATGGCACCACCAAGGGCGGCATGCGCTTCTTGCTGCGCGACATCATCTCCAACAAGACGCTGTTCCAGCGCTCGGACAAGCCCTATGTCGTGATGATGGGCACCAACATCATCTTTAATATGGACCTCAACACCATCATCGACGCGCACGAGAACTCCGGCGCCCAGATGACCGTGGTGTACTGCAAGGCCACGCGCAACGTCGATGACGAGACCAAACTCGAGATTAACGAGAACGGCCGCCTGACGGGCGTGAGCGCTGGCGTCGTGTACGGCGACAACGCGTCCATGGACTGCTGCATCGTCAACCGCGAGACACTGCTCGAGATCATCGACCACTACCAGGCCGCCGACTATCTGGACCTGCTCGAGGCACTTCAGGGCGACTTTGGCAACATCGACGTGTGCAGCTACGAGTACAAGGGCGAGGTCGTGGGCGTGTTTAGCGAGAAGTCGCTGTATCGCCGCAGCATGGACCTGCTCGACCAGACCGTGGCCGACCAGCTCTTCGATCCCGAGCGCCCGATCCTGACCAAGGCTCACGACGTGCCGCCTTCGCGCTATGCGACCGGTAGCCACGCTTGCAACTCGATCATCTCGGCCGGCTGCATCATCAAGGGCACCGTGCGCAACTCGATCCTGTCGCGCGGCGTCGTGGTCGAGGAAGGCGCCTCGGTGACCAACTCGATTATCAACCAGAGCTGCGTCATCAAGAGCGGCGCCCGTGTTGAGAACGCCATCCTGGACAAGAACAATGTGGTTCCCACCAACACCGAGCTTCGCGGCACGCCCGAGAACATCCTGGTGCTGGGAAAGGCCCCGTTAACTTCTGATATCACCAACGCGAGCTAGCTTTGGCACCGCAACATCGCTCGTAACACGTAGAATAGCCGCCCGGTTTGCGCCAGGCGGCTATTCTCGAATTGCAACAGGGAGACAATATGGCTGATTCCAGCAAAAAGATGCAGATCGTGTTTGCCTCGGCCGAGTGCGCACCGTTTGTAAAGACCGGTGGCCTGGGCGACGTGGCGGGCTCGCTGCCCGCGGCGCTTGTGCGCGCCGGCGCCGAAGTCATCGTGATGGTGCCCAAGTACGCCACCATCAAGGACGAGTACAAATCGCAGATGGAGCACTTCTCCGACTTTTACGTGAGCCTGGGCTGGCGCAATGAGTACTGCGGACTCGAGAAGCTCGAGCACGACGGCGTCACCTATATGTTCATCGACAACGAGCGCTACTTTGCGCGCGACTATCCGTACGGCTTCTTTGACGACGGCGAGCGCTTTGCGTTCTTCTCTAAGGCCATCACCGAGAGCCTGCAGCACCTGCCGGCCGGTTTTGAGTGCGACATCCTGCACTGCAACGACTGGCAGACGGCGCTGGCGCCCGTGTTCTTGCGCGAATTCTACCAGGGCCTGCCGCTGTATGACCGCGTCAAGACCGTGTTCTCGATCCACAACGTGGCGTTCCAGGGCCAGTTTAGCGACACCGTGATGGAGGACATCCTTGGTGTGGCGCACATTCCGGCGGCCGCCTCGCAGCTGCGTTGCGACGCCTGCAGCATCAACTACATGCTGGGCGCCCTGCGCTATGCCGACGCCATCACCACGGTGAGCCCCACCTATGCCAACGAGATCCAGACGCCCGAATTTGGCGAGGGCCTGGACGGCGTGCTGCGCGAGCGTTCGTACGCGCTGCAGGGCATTTTGAATGGCATCGACGTTGCGGGCTTTGACCCGGCGACCGACAAGCGCATTGCCGCCAACTACACCGTGGAGGACCGCTCCGGCAAGGCCGTGTGCAAGGCCAAGCTGCAGGAGGAGCTGGGCCTCGAGGTTCGCGACGACCGCCCGCTCATGGTGATGGTCACGCGCCTGACGCGCCAGAAGGGTATGGACCTGGTCATGTACGCGCTCGACCGCATCCTGGCCGGCGGCGTTCAGGTGGCGGTGCTGGGCACCGGCGACCGCGACTACGAGGACGGCCTGCGCTACTTCCAGGACAAGTACCCCGGCACCATGGCCGCGCGTATCGAGTTCGATCCGGCGCTGTCGCAGCGCATGTATGCCGCCGCCGATATGTTCCTGATGCCGTCGAAGTTTGAGCCCTGCGGCCTGTCGCAGATAATCGCCATGCGCTACGGCACCCTGCCCATCGTGCGCGAGACCGGTGGTCTGAAGGACACCGTGATCCCGTATAACGAGTTTACCGGCGAGGGCACAGGATTCTCGTTTAGTAACTTTAACGGCGACGAGATGGGCGATGCGGTTTTCCGCGCGGCGCGTCTGTTCTGGGATAACCGTGAGGCGTGGGATCAGCTGGTCACGCAGGCAATGAGCCAGGACTTTAGCTGGACACGCTCGGCCGATAAGTATCTGGACCTGTACTTCTTTATGCACCCGGAGATTGAG
>CALFDL010000261.1 GCA_937950415.1 uncultured Collinsella sp.
ATGAAAGGCATCATCCTCGCCGGCGGGTCCGGCACGCGCCTGTACCCGCTCACGCTCGTGACCTCCAAGCAGCTGCTGCCGGTCTACGACAAGCCCATGATCTACTACCCGCTCAGCACACTCATGCTGGCGGGCATCCGCGACATCCTGGTCATCTCCACGCCGACGGACCTCCCCAACTTCGAGCGCCTGCTCGGGGACGGCTCGCGCTACGGCGTGAACCTGTCCTACGCCGAGCAGCCGAGCCCCGACGGCCTGGCGCAGGCCTTCACCATCGGCGAGGAGTTCATCGCCGGCGAGCCGTGCGCGCTGGTGCTCGGCGACAACATCTTCTACGGCAACGGCCTGTCGCGCCACCTGACGCGCGCCGTGCAGAACGCCGAGTCGGGCCGCGCCACGGTCTTCGGCTACCACGTGGACGACCCCGAGCGCTTCGGCGTCGTGGAGTTCGACGGCGAGGGGAGGGCCGTCTCCATCGAGGAGAAGCCCGCCGAGCCCAAGAGCTCCTACGCCGTCACCGGCCTGTACTTCTACCCGGGCGACGTGGCCGCCAAGGCGCATGGGGTGCAGCCCTCCGCCCGCGGCGAGCTGGAGATCACCGACCTCAACCGGATGTACCTGGAGGAGGGGACGCTGTCCGTCGTGACCCTCGGCCGCGGCTACGCCTGGCTGGACACCGGCACCATGGAGAGCCTGCACGAGGCCGCCGAGTTCGTCCGCGCCGTGGAGCACTCCCAGGACCTGCCCGTGTCCGTCCCCGAGGAGATCGCCTGGGAGAACGGCTGGATCACGACCGCGGAGCTGGAGCAGGCCGCCGAGGCCTACGGCAAGTCGGTCTACGGCCGGCACCTCAAGAAGGTCGCCGCCGGCGAGATCGTCAACAGCCCGCGCGAGTACTAGCGCAAGCTTGTTTTCTTTCAGGGGTCACCGTTTATCTGGTGGCCCCTTTCGTTATGATTACGTTGACCATAAAGACAATATGATTGGGAGTGGATGTGTTAAGCGTCTACTTTGGCGATATGCCAGAAGCGATTTACAACACAGCGACATATTTCAAAAACTCTTACGGGTCTTCTTGGATTACGGATCCCTATGCAGTCTCGATAATTAAAGATGTCGATCGATCGGTTGTTGTCTCCGAAAACGTCATCGAAAGCCCTGTGCTTGGATCCATCTCCCCACTCCAGCTTTCTGGTGGCGTGAAAACGCTGCTGCTTATGAGATTTGATCGTAAGCATATTTTTAACGCTTCTACCTGTGGTGACAACTGTGCCAAGTGGATTCTCGACATGGCGAAAGACCGCAAGCTCGTTGTGAATCTCTATCATGTGATGGACTTTGGCCGCGAGGATTTTAAAATCAAAGTCGTGAACAGCGGCCGAATCGTTCATAACATGGCCGAATTGATTCACGAGTCGATTCCGTATCTGTAGGTGCTGCTTATGAACGGTTCGCATCTTGTTAAGATTTCCCGCCGTAGGGGAACCAAGTACACATTTACCATCAAGCGGAACATCACTATTGTGCGTGGCGATAGCGGCACGGGTAAGACGACGCTGTTTGACATGGTCGCAGACTACATGCGAACGGGCGAGCAGTCGGGCGTTTCCTTGCAATGCGATTGTCCCTGTGTCGCCCTGACCGATTATGATTGGCGAAACCAGCTTTCGTCCGTTCATGACTCGATTGTATTTGTCGATGAGGGCTTAAAAGAGATCCATTCTGATGAGTTTGCCCATCATGTGCTGTATTCCTCGAATTATTTCGTGCTGATCTCAAGGGCTGATTTCCCCAATCTTCCGTATAGCGTGGATGAGATTTACGGGATTAAGACGAGCGGAAAATACCATTCTTTCGTCCCTGTTTATCAAGATCGCGGGAATCATCGTTATGCTATTTCCCGGTCGGCGCCAAAACAGGACTTTTCTATCCTTCTATGCGAGGACAGTAAGTCTGGTTTCCAGTTCTTTGAACGGCATTTCGCTGACAGTGAGCTTACCTGCGCTTCGGCCATGACGAACAGCGCGATTTTGGGCTGGTTGGATCAGCATTTCGACGATCGCGTGTTTGTTGTCGCGGACGGAGCAGCATTTGGGTGCTATGCGGACCGCGTCCTTAAGCTGCAAGACATTCACCGCGATACTGTTACGGTTTGTCTTCCCGAGTCATTCGAGTGGCTTCTGCTGAGCTCCGGCGTAATTTCAGGGTTAGATGTTAAGGCGGTTTTGGAAACCCCAGAAGCCTTTATAAACAGTGAGAAGTTTAAAAGCTGGGAAGACTTCTTCTATAAGTACTTACGCGATAAAACTGGGAATTCGGTCTTCCGGTACGACAAAGACTGCATTCCGGAGGCGTTTTGTAGGGGAAGTAATTCTGCGAAGGTCATGGCTCTTATCGCATGCCGAAATGTCCGATAGTTTTGTTGAATAGTGCCGCGGCGTCACTTCCTGCGGCATACTAAAGAAGCTGTACTTGCTTCAGATTGGATTTTCATGTCTGAGATTTTTGAACCTAAGAACATCATCGTCACGGGCGGCTGCGGCTTCATCGGCAGCAACTTCGTGCACTACGTGGTCAACAACCACCCGGACGTCCACGTGACCGTCCTGGACAAGCTGACCTACGCCGGCAACCCCGAGAACATCGCGGGGCTGCCCGAGGACAGGGTCGAGCTCGTCGTCGGTGACATCTGCGACGCGGAGCTGCTCGATAGGATCGTCCCCGGCCACGACGCGATCGTGCACTACGCCGCCGAGAGCCACAACGACAACTCCATCGCGGACCCGGAGCCGTTCCTGCGCACCAACGTCGAGGGCACCTTCCGACTTCTGGAGGCCGTGAGGAAATACGGCGTCCGCTACCACCACGTCTCCACCGACGAGGTCTACGGCGACCTGGCGCTCGACGACCCGGCCAAGTTCACCGAGGAGACGCCCTACCACCCGTCCTCGCCGTACAGCTCGACCAAGGCCAGCTCCGACATGCTCGTGCGCGCCTGGACCCGCACCTACGGCCTGCGCGCCACGATCTCCAACTGCTCCAACAACTACGGCCCCTACCAGCACGTGGAGAAGTTCATCCCCAGGCAGATCACGAACATCATCGACGGCGTCCGCCCCAAGCTCTACGGTAAGGGCGAGAACGTCCGCGACTGGATCCACACCGAGGACCACTCCTCGGCCGTCTGGGACATCCTGACCAAGGGCCGCACGGGGGAGACCTACCTCATCGGGGCCGACGGCGAGAGGGACAACATCACGGTCCTGCGCATGATCCTCGAGGCCATGGGCCGCGACCCCGAGGACTTCGACTGGGTCGCCGACCGTCCCGGCCACGACCGCCGCTACGCCATCGACAGCACGAAGCTCCAGCGCGAGCTCGGCTGGAGGCCGGCCCACACCGACTTCGCCGAGGGCCTGAAGCAGACGATCGACTGGTACGTCGAGAACGAGCCCTGGTGGCGCCCGGCCAAGGAGGCCACCGAGGCGCGCTACCGCGCACAGGGCCAGTAGGAGGGGAGAGACAGATGGCAGACATCGCATTCGAGAAGGACCTCTCCGTCGCCGAGACCGGCATCGGGGGCCTCAAGGTCGTCGACCTCGCCGTCCACGGCGACTCGCGCGGCTGGTTCAAGGAGAACTGGCAGCGCGCCAAGATGACCGCCCTGGGCATCCCGGACCTCAGGGTCGTCCAGAACAACATCTCCTACAACGACAGCCGCGGCGTCACCCGCGGCATCCACGCCGAGCCCTGGGACAAGTTCATCTCCGTGGCGCGCGGCAGCGTCTTCGGCGCCTGGGTGGACCTGCGCGAGGGCAGCGAGACCTACGGGAAGGTGTTCACCTGCACGCTCGACCCGTCCAAGGCCATCTACGTCCCGCGCGGCGTGGGCAACTCCTTCCAGGCCCTGGAGGACGGCACCGCCTACACCTACCTGGTGGACGCCCACTGGTCGCTGGAGCTCAAGAGGACCTACACCTTCGTGAACCTCGCCGACCCGGAGCTTAACATCCAGTGGCCCATCCCGCTGGACCGGGCCACCGTCTCCGAGGCCGACCTCAACCACCCGATGCTCGCCGACGTCGTCCCCATGGCGCCCAGGCGCACCCTCGTCACCGGCTGCAACGGCCAGCTGGGCCATGCCGTGCACGCGCTGGCCGAGGAGCGCGGCGTCGCCAAGGACTTCGACTTCTGCGACATCGACACCTTCGATATGTCAGACCCGGACGCCTACACACAGTACGACTGGTCGCTCTACGGCACCGTGATCAACTGCGGCGCCTACACCGCCGTGGATAGGGCGGAGACCGCTGAGGGCCGCGCGACCGCCTGGAAGGCCAACGCGACCGGCCCCGCCCTCCTCGCCCGCACATGCTCTGATCACGGGATCACCCTCGTCCACGTGTCCAGCGACTACGTCTTCGACGGCACCGCCGAGGTGCATGACGAGGACGAGCCCCTCAGCCCGCTGTCCGTCTACGGCCAGACCAAGGCCGCCGGCGACATCGCCGTGGCCGGGTGCCCGCGCCACTACATCATGCGCTCCAGCTGGGTCATCGGCGAGGGCCGCAACTTCGTCAAGACGATGAAGGGCCTGTCCGACCGCGTCGCCGACCCGGACGACAAGCTGGACAAGGTCACCGTGGTGGACGACCAGCTGGGCCGCCTGACCTTCACGCGCGACATGGCCGAGGCCATCTTCCACGTTTTGGACGCGAAGGCTCCCTACGGCACCTACGACTGCACGGGCTCCGGCGCCGTGAAGTCCTGGGCCGACATCGCCCGCGCCGTCTTCGAGGCCGCCAACGGCAACGGGGACAGGGTCGTGCCGGTATCGACCGCCGACTACTACGCGAGCGCCGAGGGCCCCGTCGCCCCGCGCCCGGTCCACTCCGCGCTCGACCTGTC
>CALFDL010000262.1 GCA_937950415.1 uncultured Collinsella sp.
CCGTCTTTGGCAGCGCCACCAACACGCTACTCGCGCCGATCCTCATTGGCTGCGAGGTCTTTGGCTTTGGCAATCTGCCCGCCTTCTTTATCGTCTGCGTCGTGGCCTACCTGTTCAACATGGACAAATCGATCTACGCCTTGCAAGAGCGCGCGTAGAAAGATGTCCAAACAGGTTGTCTCAACCGGAAACGGCGTCCCACTCTGAGGCTATATTCCGGGACACGGTTTCCGCTTGGGACGCCATTCGGAAAGCGTATCCCGCTTTAAAACGGAATTCCGGGACGTGGTTTCCATCTGAGCCTCCATTCGGAAAGCGCATCCCGTTCCGAGGGTCCAAACTGGGATACCGTTTCCGGAACGACCCCCTAGGGGAAACTGCGTCCCGTTCTGAAGCCTCGAACTGGGATGCAGTTTCCAATAGGCGCCCCAAGAGGAAAGTGCGTCCCACTCCACAGCGTCACGCCGGAACGTACCCTCAGCACACAGCCTCCTCCGTCGACGTTTCCCCAGATAAAACCTGCCAAAATAAACCTGTCCCTTTTTGGCAGGTTTTAAAGGCGGACGGTGAAGGCGATCTGATGATCGTGGCCGGACACGGTAGCGCAGCCGCCATGGGCCTCGGCGATGGCGCGCACGACGGATAGGCCCACACCCGAGCCGCCTGTCTTGGAGCTGCGCGACACGTCCGCACGATAGAAGCGGTCGAACAATCGGTCCAGGTCGCCTTCGGGCAGCTCGTCTACAGCGTTCGATACGACAAGCTCTGCCGAGCCTTTGCCCGCACCGCGCGAAACGGCGCGCAGGCTCAGCTCGATCACGCTGTCCTCGCTTGCGTAGCGTGTGGCGTTGTCCAGCAGCAGCTCAACAACCTGCGCCACTGCCGCGGCATCGACATGGGCCCGCACACCGCTCGCGATCGACGTCGACAGCCGCTTTCCGCGCGAAACCGCCACCGATTCAAATGGCGTCGCAGCCGTGTCCACGGCCTCCGAAAGATCAATCGTCGCCATAGTAAAGCCGGCCGAGCCCTCGTCCATACGCGCCAGGAACACCAGACGCTCCGTGAGCGCCGTCAGCCGCGCGACCTGCTCGTGAATGCTCTGCGTCCACTCGCTCTCGCCGCTCTCGATCTCTTGGACCTCGTTGGCGGCGTCAATCACGGCCAGCGGCGTTTTGATCTCGTGGCTTGCATCGGTAATGAAGCGCTTCTGTTTGCTATAACTCTCGACCATCGGCCGAATCACCGCACCCGAGGCGACCGTTACAATTGCCAGCACCGCCAGCCAGCCAATGCAGCTGATTGCCACACTCGCGCTC
Source organism: uncultured Collinsella sp. (assembly GCA_937950415.1). GTDB lineage: Bacteria > Actinomycetota > Coriobacteriia > Coriobacteriales > Coriobacteriaceae > Collinsella. The sequence goes on from CALFDL010000262.1 coordinate 1,320, forward strand.
AAAAACGAATGGAAACTTGCAAGCTCGCGCGAACAGTCCACGAACACATAGGTGGTCTCATCGTCTTGAACGTCAGTCGTATAGCGATAATTGCCAGAAAAACCCGAGGTCCAACCCTTGGAATATAGTCCTGCAGCGATGCGTGCAGCACGCTTGGCACCCACCGCGGCAATGCGGGCCGTGTTGACATCGGTCACCTGCCCGCCGGCAATCGACACCGTAAAGTAGCGCGTGTCGAAGGGAGACTCCGCCGTCATGCCTTCAAAATGCACATCGCGAACGGCCGCCCGGTTACCGGTAGCAACCTTGCCGGCAACCGCATCCTGACCGGGACCGGTCTTAGGCTCGTCCTCCCCATCAATGCCATCCTTGCCTGCCAGGATATAGTCCAGTCGTGCATCGGCCATCTTGCAAACATGCGAATAATTGACAATGTTGATGCCAGCGATGATGAGCGTGAGCACCACGGTCACAGCGCCCATGGCAACGAGGATGAACTTACGACGCAGGCGACGGCCCATTGCACTGGCAGCATCGGCGCGCCCCGGATTACCCGAGCCCACACCCATGCCGAGCTTCGCCGCCATGCGCTTGCACCACGCGCGTACGCCCACTCCTACTCGCCTTCCTCGACAACCTCAAGCGAATATCCCTGGTTGCGCGATGCGCGAATGGCCACGTCAGCACCAAGCGCCGTCAGTTTTTTGCGCAGGTATGAGATGTAGACCCACACCACGTTGGCACCTTCGGGCGCGTCTTCTCCCCAAACCTCGAGCATCAGACGCTCGGTGGGCATACGCGTGCCGGCGTTGCGCATAAAGAGTTCCATAAGCTGAAACTCACGATTGGCTAGGTGTTCCTCGCCCAAGGGGCCCACGAGCGTGCACGCCGCCGTGTCAAGGCGCACGTTGCCCACGCTGAGCGTCGTAGCGTCAATCGCCGTCGCGGCACGCGTCATGGCTCGAATGCGAGCGAGTAGCTCCTTAGCGGCAAAAGGCTTGGTCAGGTAATCGTTGGCGCCGGCGTCCAGGCCCTCGACCTTATCGGGCACCTCGCTTTTTGCCGTAAGCATGATGATGGGCAGTCGCTTGCCGGCGGCGCGTGTGCGCTTGAGCACCTCGATACCGTCCATGCCGGGCATCATAATGTCCAGAATCGCGGCATCATAGTCGTTGGCGAGCAGATACTCGAGCGCCGTCAGGCCGTCGAGCGCGGTGTCGACCTCGTAGTCGCTATGTTGAAGAATCGCGGTAAGGGCGCGGGAGAGGCCGGGTTCGTCCTCGGCAAGCATCAGCTTCATAGTTGCTCCTTTGGCGCATGGAAATACAGGTTTCGATACTGCCGATAATAGCGCACCGAAAGCTGCCTTAGCACAGCCCTAGCGGCTCAACCTGCGCGTTTTCAAATACGCAAGATATGGCTTAGCCAAACTTAAGGCGCAGACGCCGAGCGCCTGGACGCATGCCAGCCGCGAAAAGACAGCGACTCGTCCTTTCGCGGCGTCCTAGTTATGCAAAGTGTTCGAGCGTTACTCCTCGTACGCGCCCTCAAGCCGCAGCAGCCACTCCTTGCGATCAAGCCCGCCGGCATATCCGTTGAGCGATCCGTCGGCCGCCACCACGCGATGGCACGGCACGATAATCGAAACAGGATTGCGAGCGACCGCGGCCCCCACGGCACGGGGAGACACAACGGGCGCCTCGTTTCCCGGTACACGATGTCGAGCCGCAACACGCTGGGAGATCTCACCATACGTAGCGACCTCGCCACGCGGAATAGAAAGCAGCTCGTACCAAACTTCACGCTGAAACGCCGTGCCAATCATATGCAACGGCGGCGTAAACCGAGGCTCCTGCCCCGCAAAATAAGTATTCAACCAAGCCCAAGAACGCTCAAGCACCGAAGAAGCCGCGCCATTTGCCGGACTCACCGGCAACATGCCACCGGTACCGGAAACCGCGTCGGCGCCTTCAACATGTTCGGAGTCTTCCCGGAGAAGCGTGGAACCAAAGTGCTCCTGCCCCTCAAACCAAAGCCCCGTCAGACCGCGGCCATCAGCGGCAAGCAAGATTTCGCCCAAAGGCGAAGCAAACGTCGTCGTGACCACCAGCGGCTCCTTTCAAAACTTCGCAAACATAATACCGCGAATTGTGCAGACAACCCCGCAGATACGTCTGGGCGGGCTCGCAATTGCTTAAGCGAGGCTGTTTTCCCCAATCAAGCGAAGATGACGCGGGGGCTCAACGCCAGTGCGGCACCTCCGCCAGCTGAGCTCTAATACTTTCCCGAGAAGTGAACGAGTAAAAACGAGGCCCCGGAGCATCCACACCTTTAGACCAAAAAACCGCAGGATTCGCACTGCAAAACCGCAGGAAATAGCGGTCAAAATATGCCAATGCTTCGGGGGTCAAAATAAGGACGTTCACTTCACGGGAAAGTATTAGACCCCGATTCACCCCAACCTCAAAGTCACCTCAGGCGGC
>CALFDL010000263.1 GCA_937950415.1 uncultured Collinsella sp.
GCAATCTGACGTTCAATCGTCGGGCATGACCAGAAGGTCAATGCCCTCCTCTTTCGCGTCACCTTGCTCGCCTAGGGGCGTTTTCGCTGACGTGTGCTCAACCTGCGGGGTAATGTCAGCAACCAAGCCGAAAACAAAATAGGCCGAAGTCCCGAAGGGCTTCGGCCTTTGCTTTCTCGCTGTAGGCGCAACGCAACTTATCGATTCTCGATGCTACCGATATTTTTGAGCTCGATGGAGATGAGGCCGTTAGGCTCATTGACGAACTCGATGTACTCGGAGTTGGAACCCATCTCGGCCGGGAAGCTGATCTCGATACCCGTGTCGGTACGGATCTTATGATTGCGCACCGCCGCGCGTTCGACCTGCTTGCGCTCCACGGGCACACGCTCAGGCACTTTCTCCTCGGTCAGTGCCGCGCGCACACTCTCCTTGATAACCGGTTCGTCCTCAAAGACTTCATCGACGATATCCCAAGGCGGCAGCTCCTCGTCATCCTCGACCTTCTCGGCAACAGCAGCCTTAACCTTGGCGAGCGCTACGGCCGTATTGGCACCGTGCTCCTCGGCGACTTCCTCGACCACACGCGTCACGGTGTCGATGACCTCCTTGCCCGATACGCCCGTGTCGCACTGCAGCAGGCCATCGGGGATAAGCATACGGTCCTCGCCGGCAATCTTGCGCTTCTTGTCCACGTAGCCGATCTCCATGGTGCTTGCGCGCACGATGGCATAGCTCGGCACCTTTTGCGAGGGATTCGGCAGAATGGCGTAGTGGCGCGCAATGTCGTTGCGCACCTCGCCCTCTTCGCGACCTACCTCGTGCATAAAAGCCTGCTTGGAGCCCAGCAGCATCACGGCAAACCAGCGGGCATCCTCATCGTCATCAAAGTCCGCCACAAGCACGTCAGTGGACTCGGCTTTCTCGGCCTTGGTAAGTTCGGAAGAGATGAACTCCGCAATCTGCTGAGACAGGTCCACGAACTCACGCTCACCAAAGAAATAGCCCTTGAGCTCGCCGCCGAATGCGGAGTTCTCGGCAAACGTGGCGCGTTTATTGTCGGCCGAGGTACGTGCGCGGCGCAGATGCGTGGTCACGAAGTTGCGCACGGTACGGCTCTCGATATCGAGCTCGCGCTGGCTCATGACGTTGACGGCAGAGTCAAAGTCCAGGATATGCAGAATCGCGTGATTGATTTTCATATACGGCATTCCGTTCTAGATCGATTTCGGCACGAACCAGTATAGCGGTCGAGCCCGCCCCAAGCGTATCGAAGATTGGTGCATCGGGGACAGGTTGCTTTGCGCCAATGGTTAGCGCAGGAGCTCGGACTGCCAGGCCTCGAGCTGTTCTGCCAAACTCTTGCCGGCAGCGGGCACGTCGATCTGGGGTCGTTTGGGCAACAGTGCGCATTTAAGGATCGCCACGATGGTCTGCGAGATAAAGCGTCGCGTATCTTTGTCAAAGCCTTGCGCAGCCTGGAGCATCACGGGCAGACTCTCACGCAGATTTCCTGCGATATCCGCAAACCGTTCGGCGTCCGTAGCCTCAAACACGGAGAACAACGCATCTACAAAACGCTCGCGGTCGCTAGGTAACACTGCAAGCAGCATCTCGCGAATGGAGCCATCAACGTATCGAGCACCGGCGGACAGGCGCTCACAGTATACGAAGTCGCAACCATCAACCACCCAGCTAAAGGGATTGTGCTGCAGCAGGCTGAACTCGGTACTCTCAACGATGGCATAGTCCTCCTGCGTCTCGAACATCATGCCGAAGATCGACGACCGAGGTAGCGTCTTGTCGATTCGACCGGAAAGATCGGCAAAGGCGTTGCCGCTCAGAAACTCCTCGACGAACCCTGGACCATCATGGGAATACGCCCGTTCGATTCGCTCACGGGCGATGTTGGAGCACATCGCCGCACCGTACACCGCAAGGTTTCCACCCTTGGAATGACCTCCGCACAAAAGCGGCCCGTCGATCGCATCCGCCGCCTCGTCCACATAACGCGCCGCGGATTCCTGGGCCGGCACAGGACACCGGAACGCCATGTTAAAGTCCTCTTTCCAGCCCACAATCGTGCTGTCGGTCCCCCGGAAGGAAAGATAACTAAACCCCGCAGGAAACCGGAACGCCATGGCTGCAAACTGCTCTGTCGCCACCACATCGCTCACGGCACGATAGCCGCAAACGTGCACGCCGCGGTATCTGGGATTTGCTGCCACGGCCTCCAACAAGGCCCTGCTCCCCTCTGGATCCCACAAGTCGTCAATCATGTCCCGATAGCACTCAGCACGCAGCAGCTCGCGTACGTCTAGGCCCTGCCAGTTCGTCAGCTCCGCCATATCACTCGGCAAACGCAAATAGGACAACCACGCAAAGACCAGGCTGTCCACCGCGCAGAACGGCCGCTCCTCAAACGGATCAAACGCCGTCTGAGCATAGGTCAAAAAATTAGGCGAATCCGACATGGCCCTCCCATCAACTATGGTGCATTGGGGTCAGGTTACTTTGCACCAAAAGGCGCCCGGGCCGTGTGGACCCGGACGCCTTCATTGTAGCTTTTCGCTCTAGCGAGCTTGATTTAGCAGGAGAAATCGACGCTGTCGATGATGTCCTTGAGGGCCTTGGCGGAGACGGTGAGCTCATGCTGCTCGTCATCGTCCAGCGGCACGGGGACGCGGCAGACAACGCCGTCGCGGCCAACGACGGTCGGCATGGAGATGGCAAGATCGGACAGGCCATACTCGCCCACCATGAGCGAGGAGACGGGCAGAACGGTCTGCTCATCGCGCATAACGGCGGTGCAGATGCGCTTGACGGCCATGGCGACGCCATAGTAGGTGGCGTGCTTCTTCTCGATGATGGTGTAGGCGGAGTTCTTGACGTCCTCGGCGATGCGCTTCTCGGCAGCCTCATGCTCCAGGTGGCCGTGAAGCTCACAGAAGGTGTTCAGCGGAACGCCGGCAACCTGAGCGCTGGACCAAGCGACAAACTCGGAGTCGCCGTGCTCACCCATGACGTAGGCCTGGACATCGCGCGGGTCAACCTCGACGTGGGCACCAAGCATCTGCTGCAGGCGGCCGGTGTCGAGCACGGTGCCGGAACCGATGACGTGGCCCTCGGGCAGGCCGGACATCTTGATGGCGGCGTAGGTCAGAACATCGACCGGGTTGGAGACGATGAGCAGAATGCCGTCGAAGCCGGACTTCTTAATCTCGGGGATAATGGACTTAAAGATGCTGACGTTCTTGTTGACCAGGTCCAGGCGGGTCTCACCGGGCTTCTGGGCAGCGCCAGCGGTGACGACGATCATGGCGGCGTCGGCGACATCGGAATAATCGCCGGCGTAGATCTTCATCGGCTCGGCAAACGTCATACCGTGCGCGATATCCAAGGCCTCACCCTCGGCGCGGTTCTTGTCCACGTCGATGAGGACCATCTCGGAGAACAGACCACTCTGCATCAGCGCGAACGCCGAAGACGAACCGACGAAACCGCAGCCGACGATAGCGACCTTCTTCTCGTTAACCATTAGAAACTCCCATCTCTCTCCACAAACAAGCCGCCCGGGAACGACCCGAGCGGCTTGTCGTAATCCCAATACATCCAATCGGGACTTTGATTATGCTCCTATTCGCAGGAAAATATCGACCGTTTACCGAAATTGTTTGCAGGATTCGTAAAATAACTGCACGAAATCGGTTACGAGCTATTGACGAGGCGAAATAGCTTTCTAATACAGGCCCGCCTCGCGAATGGCCTCGACAGCCAAAGCGATCTGGTCGGGCGGTAAGACCAGCGCCATGCGCACGTGCCCCTCGCCCGAAGGACCAAAGCTCGCGCCCGGCGTCACCACAACGCCGGCCTTCTCCATAAGCTCCTCGCAAAACGCCATGGAATCGGTGCGACCACCGGGAAGCTTGGCCCACACAAACATAGAGCCATGCGCGTTGGGTCGCTCCCAGCCCAGACCCTCAAGACCGTCGCACAGGGCATCGCGGCGCTCCTGGTACTTCAGACGCTGCGCCTCGACCTCATCACGCGGGCCATTAAGGCACGCGATGGCGGCCTTCTGGATCGGGAAGAACATACCAAAGTCAATCTGGCTGCGCAGCTTGGCAAAGGCAGAGACCACGTCCTCTCGGCCGACCAAAAAGCCGATGCGGGCACCGGTGACGTTAAACGACTTGGAAAGCGAGAAGAACTCCACACCCACCTCGAGCGCACCGGGATACTGCAAGAAGCTGCCACCCGGCTCGCCGTCGAACACGATGTCGGAGTACGCGTTGTCATGGACGATGAGCAGGTCGTGCTCGCGGGCGAAAGCGATGATCTCCTCGTAGACCTCGGGCGTGCCCACCGAGCCCACCGGGTTGGCGGGCAGCGACACGATCATATACTTGGCACGATCGGCAACCTCGGGATCGATACCCGCCACATAGGGCAGGTAATTGTGCTCGGCAACCAGCGGATAGTACTCGAGCTTGGCATCGGCGATCTTGGCACCTGCCTCAAAGACCGGGTAGCACGGATCGGGCACCAGGATGGTGTCACCCGGGTCGAGCAGGGCCAGACCCAAATGACCCACGCCTTCCTGCGTGCCGTTGCACGACTGCACCATGGACGGCGTAATGCCCGAAACGCCAAAGCGGCGCTCATAGTAATCGCACACAGCCTGCTTGAGCTCGGGCAGGTCGCGCAGGGCATACTTCCACATCTCGGGATCTTGGGCTGCCTGCGTGAGTGCCTCGACCACGTGGTCGTACGGCTTAAAGTCGGGCGTGCCCACGCTCATGTTGTAAATGGTCTTGCCCTGAGCCTTCAGCGCGAGAAGCTTGTTGTTGAGCGAGGCGAAGACCTCCGCGCCAAAGCGGTCGAGACGCTGCGATGCCTGCATGGTGCCACCTTTCGATATGAAAAACGCGGCGCTCCGACAAGAGCGCCGCGCGATACGGGCCATCAGATTGCAAAAGTGTAACGCTTGCAACCCCCGTATTGGTTCAATTTAGCCAACCTTAATCAATCGGATTGAGCGCGTCGATCTGCGCAAGCCACAAACGCGAGCTGGCGTCACTCGGCATACGCCAATCGCCGCGCGGGCTGAGCGTCACCGAGCCCACCTTGGGACCATCGGGCAGGCAGCTGCGCTTAAACTGCTGGGCAAAGAAGCGACGGTAGAACGTACGTAGCCACGTGTGGACGGTCTTGGCGTCGTAGACGCCCTCGAAGCTCTTGAGCGCCATGCGGTAGATCTTGCCCGGCTCAAAGCCAAAACGCAGCAGGTAGTAGAGGAAGTAGTCGTGCAACTCGTACGGGCCCACCAAATCCTCGGTCTTCTGCGCAATCTCGCCGTCGCCCGTGGGCGGCAGAAGCTCGGGGGACACCGGCGTATCGAGGATATCGAGCAAGACCTCGGCAATGCGCCCACCAAAGACATCGGCAGCATAGCGTACCAGATGGCGCACAAGCGTCTTGGGCACGCTCGCGTTGACGGCGTACATGCTCATGTGGTCGCCGTTATAGGTAGCCCAGCCGAGCGCCAGCTCCGACAGGTCGCCCGTGCCAATGACAAAACCGCCAGCCTGGTTGGCCAGATCCATCAGAATCTGCGTACGCTCGCGCGCCTGGCTGTTCTCGTAGGTCACGTCCTGCACAGCTGGATCATGCTCAATGTCCTTGAAGTGCTGCTCCACAGCCGCGTGGATCGAAACCTCGCGGAAGCTCACACCCAGGTCGCGAGCGAGCGACTCGGCATTCGACTTGGTGCGATGCGTCGTGCCAAAGCCGGGCATGGACACGGCTGTGATACCAGTGCGCGGCAGCCCCAGTGCATCGAAGGCACGCACGGTCACAAGCAGCGCTAGCGTGGAGTCCAAGCCGCCCGAAAGGCCGATAACCGCAGCCTTGGTACCCGTGTGGGCAAGGCGGGTCTTGAGGCCCGCAGTCTGCAGATCGAGGATCGTCTCGCAGCGCTCGGCCAAGTCGCCGTGGTCGGCCGGCACAAAGGGCGCGCGCGGGAAAACGCGGTCGATATCGCAGGCATCGCGCAGGACAGGTTCTTCGGCCAGCACGCCCTCAAACGAAAACTCAACGGTCGTGGCCTCCGGCGCATCGTCGGTGCGCGCCCACGTCGTCGAGCGACGGCGCTCGGCAACCAGGCGGTCAAGGTCAACGTCGGCGATGGCCATATCGCAGGTAAGCAGTTTGGTGGCGGCGAGCTTGGAGCCATTTTCGTAGATAAGGTTCTCGCCCGCAAAGACCATGTCGGTCGTGGACTCGCCCTCGCTCGCGTCCGCGTAGGCATAGGCGCAGTACAGGCGTGCGCTCTGGTTAGAGATGAGGCTGCGGCGGTAATCCGCCTTACCGATAATCTCGTCCGAAGCCGACGGATTGAGGATCACCGTCGCACCGGCAAGCGCCATCTCGGTCGAAGGGGGCGCCGGCACCCACAGGTCCTCGCAGACTTCAACGCCCAGCACCATATCCTCGGCACCCTCATCACAGCAGCGGTAGACAAGCCCCGAACCCAGCGGAACCGGACCCTGACCGGCAAATTCAACCCACACGGGATCCGCAGGCGACGGAGCAAACCAGCGACGCTCATAGAACTCGCCATAGTTGGGCAGATACTTCTTAGCCGTAAGACCCAAAAGCTCACCCGCACAGCACACGGCGGCGCAGTTGTAGATGTTTTCAGCCACCGCAACGGGCAAGCCAACGGTAAAGACGATCGGCAGCTCACGGGTTTCATCGAGGATGTGCACCAGCGCTGCTTCGCAGGCATGCAGCAGCGTGCGGTTATGGAACAGATCGGCCGCGGTATAGCCGGTCAGGTTAAGCTCGGGCAGTACCAGCGCGCGAACGCCACGCCCGGCAGCATCGCGAACAGCCGCCAGCGCAACCTCGGCATTGCCCTCGACATCGGCCACGCGAATCCGCGGCGAGGCCGCCGCCACACGCAAAAAGCCATCAGACTGAGAAAGGTGAAGATTCATAAGAATGCTCCCGTGCGTAAACGCTATTCAACACAATTAGCAAGCCCTATTGTAGTTCAACCGCCGGGTGGAACCGCATCCCACCAACTTGGTGAGCAATTGATGAGTTGATGGTATCTGTTAAATGTCACGTACGATTCACATCTGGTGGGTACCCTGATGGCTACACGAAACGAAGCAGATTTACACCGGGAGGACCCCGTATGACAACCAAGTACACCGACGCGCCGCGCACGCGCGTCATGACGCCGGCATCGCTCAACAACGGCGTACACGAGAACCATTCCATTGGACAGACCATGGCCATCGCGCCCAAAAAGGGCCTGTTCGACGACATTTCCATTCCCCAGATCATCGCCGGCGCCGCAGCTGCCGCCACGAGCGTGGCGCTTGCTTCAAAGATCGGCATTGCCGGCTCGGTGATTGGTGCCGCTGTGAGCTCAGTCATCACTGTTGTGTCCTCGCAGGTCTATCGCCACTTTATCTCCGCCAGCGCCGAAGCAATCAAGGGCACGCATGCCGCTGTCGACTACCCTGCCGGCGCCTACGAGCCCGTTGAGCCCGATGTCGAGGAGCACCTAGGTGGCGCCGCGACCACGCAGGAGATGCGCCAGGTTGCGGGACGCGCGACCACGGCGCGCGTCGCCCCCAACAGCCTGCGCGCCAAGGCGGCGGCAGAGCGCAGCCAGACACAAAAGAAGGTCATCGTCTTCTCGATCGCCATCGCCATCGTCGCGGTCATCGCCTGCGCCGGCGCCATCCTTATCACCACTGCCGGTGAGGGTCTGGGCGAGCGTCCCGAGCCAATCCTGTCGTCGCGCACGACCGAGAGCGATGCAAATGGCAACACTCAGCCGCAGGATCAGCAGGCACAGACGGACGACACGCAAGACAGTCCTACCTCTGCCAATTCGTCCTCGAACACCCAAAACCAATCGCAGGGCACCGATTCCTCTACGGCCAACAGTGGCACGCCGTCCGGCACGACCGACTCAAGCCAAACGACTGACGGTTCACAGCCGAACACGGGAGGCCAGACGAGCGACACCACGTCGGGAACGGGCACGGCAGACAGTAACAACACCAACAGCTCGAGCGGAACCGCTTCCGGCACGGCATCTGACAACTCGAGCCAAGGCACGGCATCGGGCAACTAAGCACGTTTGCCTCTCATAGATAACCGACCTGTACAACGGGCGCGAATCGAAAGCGGTTCGCGCCCGTTTGCCTTGGGCGCCGCCATGGCGAACGCCATGCGATGGTAAGATGCTTTACATGTGTAAAGAGGAGATTTGCCATGAGCAAGACAATAATTAGGCCCACGCTTTCGCTGGGCAACCACATCTATCTGTATCGCCTGCTGCGCGATGCGATTGGATGTGGCAAGCAAACGTTTATGACGCAGGTCGAGGAGGCGCTCGCCGCTGGCGACATGACCGCTTATGACCTGGGCTTTGAGTCCACGCGCGAGCTGCTCGAGGAGCTCGACGACTGCATTAAGCTGACCGTCTTTAAGGGCGGTCGCCTGTATGCCACCGTCATCGCCAACGAGGCCTGGGATGCCGCCCTTGCCAAGGGCGAGGACAAGCCCAAGGCTGCCAAGGGCGCCAAGCAGTCCTACAAAAAGAAAAAGCGCGGTGAGAAGGACCTCAAGGCCGTGCGTCCCAAGCACGTTAAGCGTCCCGAGCCCGAAGTCATGGTTGAAGCCGTGCCGGAACCCGAGCCCGAGACAGAGATCGAAGCCGCTATTGAGGTAACAGCGGAAGCCGAAACCACCGCCACGACCGATCCCGAAGTCATATCTGAGCAGGAAACCACTGCGGAGCTCAACGAAGCTCCCAAGTCGACAACCGAAGAAGCCGCTGACCGGCCCGAGACGTCTGCATTCCAAAACAGCGATGTCTTTGGCGACGAGGCCGAGGACGATCAGTCCGACGAGCCCACAGATCAAGACGCTACCGAGTCGGCGCCGGAACCCGAGACGCCGCAGCCCGCCATCTCGCTCACGGTCGTCTATGACCCCGAGAATGCCAATGTCGGCATCACCACCATGGCATCCACGCCCATCGAGGCAAAGTCGAGCGTCGAGAATGAGAGCGCGACGCAGGTTGAGGTTGAAACTGAAGCTGCAGACGCGCCCGTCACCGTGAAGCCCGCAGATTCCACAATCAAGCCGAAGACGACGCTGGAGTTCGCGCCCGTCATCGAGTCCGTACCCACCTCTGCTTGCGACCAAATTCCCGCACCTGCACCGGCTCCGGTCCCCGCTGCAGCACCGGCCCCCGCACCCGCAGCGCCCGCCATCCCCGAGGACTTCCCCGTCGATTTCGCAACCGAGGTCTTCTGCCCCGGCCCGCTTCTGCACCAGCTGTCAACCTATCTCCCCTACGGCGCCGACACGCTCGGCATTGTCGGCGAGTACTACTGGATCGCCCGCGAGCGCGGCACCATCGAGGCCGCGCGAAACCGCGCAAGCTTCCCCCTGCGCTACACGCAGACCGGCGAGCGCCACGAAGTCACCGTGCACATCCGCCGCAACACCACCGGTGGCCTCGGATCCACCTGGGCCATCGATAAAGTCGAAGAACCCGAGCAGTAACGACAAACGGCTCAAATCCAAATCAGGATTTGAGCCGTTTTTATTTGTTGATGTTGCGTAACCAACAGCGAGCGGGCCGCAAGTGCCCCAGGTTGCCGTGAAAGAGGAGCGACGCGTACTTCGGTACGCGAGCGACGGCTTGAACGGCAAGATGGGGTGCTTGCGACCCGCGCAGCGTCGAGCAGTTACGCGGTTTGGAAAACCGCGTAACGATCTAGTCGCGCGTCAGCTTACGGTGGATACGATGCGGCTGGGCTGCGTCCTCGCCAAGGCGCTCGATGCGGTTGGCCTGATAGGCCTCGAAGTTGCCCTCAAACCAATACCAGTTGCCCGGATTCTCGTCGGTGCCCTCCCACGCCAGAATGTGCGTGGCGACGCGGTCCAGGAACATACGGTCGTGGCTAATGACCACCGAGCAGCCCGGGAACTCGAGCAGTGCCGCTTCGAGCGAGGACAGCGTCTCGACGTCGAGGTCGTTCGTGGGCTCGTCGAGGAGCAGCAGGTTGCCGCCCTGCTTGAGCGTAAGCGCCAAGTTCAGACGGTTGCGCTCGCCACCGGATAGTACGCCAGCGCGCTTCTGCTGGTCCTGGCCCTTAAAGCCAAAGCTCGCCACATAAGCGCGGCTCGGAACCTCAGTCTCGCCGACCATCATGTGGTCCAGGCCATCCGAGACGACCTCCCACAGGTTCTTATCGGGGTCGATGCCGGAACGGTTCTGGTCGACGTAAGAAATCTTGACGGTCTCGCCCACCTCGAGCTCGCCCGAAGTCAGCGGCTCCAGACCCACAATCGTCTTGAACAGCGTGGTCTTACCGACGCCGTTGGGGCCGATGACGCCCACGATGCCGTTGCGCGGCAGGGTGAACGAAAGGTCGTCGATAAGCACGCGGCCATCGAACTCTTTGTGCAGGTGATGGGCCTCGAGCACCTTGTTGCCCAAACGCGGGCCCACAGGAATGCGAATGTCGGTCCAGTCGAGCTTCTGGCTTGCGCGGGCCTCGGCCTCCATCTCCTCGTAACGAGCCAGACGAGCCTTGTTCTTGGCCTGGCGAGCCTTGGGCGAGCTGCGTACCCACTCGAGCTCGGCCTCCATGCGCTTGGCGAGCTTGGCATCGCGGTTGCCCTGTGCCTCGATACGCGCAGCCTTGGTCTCCAGATACGTGGAGTAGTTGCCCTTGTAGGGATAGAGGTGACCGCGGTCGACCTCGCAGATCCACTCGGCAACGTTATCCAGGAAGTAGCGATCGTGCGTGACGGCAAGCACCGCGCCCTGGTAGTTGTGCAGGAAGTGCTCGAGCCACAGGATCGACTCGGCGTCCAGGTGGTTCGTGGGCTCGTCGAGCAGCAGCAGGTCGGGAGCCTCGAGCAGCAGCTTGCACAGGGCCACGCGACGGCGCTCGCCGCCGGAAAGCACATTAACCGGCATGTCAGAATCGGGCAGCTGCAGGGCGTCCATGGCCTGGACGAGCTTGGAATCGATATCCCAGCCGTCGGCGGCGTCGATCTCGTCCTGGAGCTTGCCCATCTCGGCCATGAGGGCGTCCATGTCGCAATCCGGGTCGCACATCTCCTCGCCGATCTTATTGAAGCGATCGACCTTGGCGATCATGTCGCCAAATGCCATGCGCACGTTCTCGATGACGGTCTTGTCGTCGTCGAGCGGCGGCTCCTGCTGCAGGATACCCACGGTGTAGCCGGGGGTGAGCCTGGCATCGCCGTTGGAGACCTCCTCGATGCCGGCCATGATCTTGAGCAGGGTCGACTTGCCCATACCGTTGGGGCCCACGACGCCGATCTTGGCACCGGGGTAGAAGCTCAGGGTCACGTCGTCAAGGATCACCTTGTCGCCATGGGCCTTGCGAGCCTGATACATCTGGTAGATAAACTCTGCCATTTGCCTGTTCTATCCTTTCTACCTGCTGTTTCCCTATTCTTGATTCGCTTTAGTGGAAACGAAATGAGGGAACCAGCTCTGAAACGTAACGAAAAAGGGGCATGGTTGCCCACACCCCCTAATACTACCTGGGAAAAGTCCCCCGGAACATACCATGAACTGCGTACGCTAGTTTTCCGCAACCTTAACGAGCGGCTCGCTACGATTTGCGCCACAACAGATACGAGTAGACGTAGACGGCTCCAACCGAACCAAACGCCAGAGCCGCAATCACCGCGGCGACGACTTCACTCGAAAGCACGCTACCTGCCACGCCCATCACAATCAGGCCAATACCCAGCACCATAAAGCAGGCGCCGCCAAAACGCTGCGTACGGCGCCAGTTCTCGGGATCGGCAAGCGCCCAGGGTGTCTTGATACCGAGCGTATAGTTCTGCTTCACACGCGGCAAGTAGTTGCCTACGCCGATGAACAGCAAACCGACAACACCGGAAATCAGCACGTTAACCGAACCGACCGCCGGCACTACGCCCCAGACCGTAAGCTCTCCCAGCCAGCTTATGGCGCACATGAACAAGGTGAAGGCGATTACGAAGCCCTGGTAGAACTTGCCCGAGGTTCGATATGCCTCACCTTTGGGGTCGATGCGCGGCACCACGTAGAACATTGCGAGAAGCGCCAGAGGCAGCACGCCGAGCGCGGAGGCCATCCAACTAGGACCCCAACCGTCGACGGCGCCGTTCGCGCCCCAGTGCGTGGGAATCTGCGCAGGCAAGCTCGGCATCACCATGAGATGCGCTACGACATTGGCGACGCACAGAGCGACCAGCGCAATCCACACGCGCGACGATACCCCCGTGGGGTGAATGCCCTTGTTTTCGTTATTCATCCTTATCACCTTCCGTGTTTGTAAAGCCCATAAACCAGCCAATCAAATCCTGCATGACGGTGGTGTTTAAGCTGTATACGATGTTTTGGCCATGGCGCTCGTCGGTCACCAACCCGGCGTTTTTGAGCGTCGCCAAGTGATGGCTCAGCGACGGCTTACTGATATCGAAATGCTCGGCAAGCTCCCCCGCCGTGCAATTGCCCTCGCGCAGCAACTCCAAAATGCGCCGTCGCGTTGGATCGGCAAGCGCCTTAAAACCCTCTCCCGGCATAAGACCTCCTCTCATCATCTCTCATGACGTGCACGCTATACCCAATATTTAGATGTTTGTCTAACTATCTAATCGCAATGCTTCAAACCACATCAAAGCAAACGCCATCGCAACCTATGGGCGATTACCTATAATGGCGATAGCTAAAACACGACCTGCTTCCCCATCGGAGGATATCTATGACCGAAACCACAGCCGCAACTCCCATCGAGACACGCGACACCAAGCTCGAGATTATCATGGGCCGCGAGGCACTCGATAAGCTCGCCGATGCTACGGTGCTGGTGCTCGGCTGCGGAGGCGTGGGCTCCAACTGCTGCGAGGCACTCGCCCGCGGCGGCATCGGTCATTTCGTCATTCTGGATAAGGACATCATCGCGCCCAGCAATATCAATCGCCAGGCCATCGCCTTTCACAGCACCGTCGGCAAGCGCAAAGTCGACGTCATGGAGGCTATGATTCACGACATCAACCCTACCGCTACCGTCATCAAGCGCACCGAATACCTGCTGAGCGACAACATCGATGATTTCTTCGCGAGCGTTTTGGAGCAGACGGACGGCAAGCTCGACTACGTCGTCGACGCCATCGACACCATCTCGGCCAAGCTTACCATTGCCAAATATGCTCAGGACCACGGCATTCGTTTGGTTAGCTCCATGGGCGGGGCCAACAAGCTCCATCCCGAGTGTCTCCGCTTTGCCGACATCTTCGATACGGTACGTGACCCTATGAGCCGCATTATGCGCAAAGAATGTAAGAAGCGCGGAATCAAGAGCCTGCATGTACTGTTTAGCTGCGAGGAATCGGTTAAGACACAGCCCCGCGACCCTTCCAACATCCACGAGCGCACCGAGCTGGGAACCGCCAGCTTTATGCCGCCCATCATGGGCCAGATGATTGCCGGCGAGGTTATCCGCCAGATCAGTGGGCGCGGCACTGAGCGCGTGCGCTCCGATGGCCAACGTCTGGACTAGCAGGATGCCCTACGATGGAACTGCGATTCTTTGACGCGCATTGTCACCTAGATTTGATGCTCAGCCACGATGCTGCAGCCAGTGAGTCGGCGGCATTGGGTCTGGGGCTCTTTGACTGCGGGGTCGACCCACGCGACTTTTCGGCCGCAAACGAGCGCGCCCGTCGCCTACCAGGCATCATCGCTGGCGTTGGGCTCCACCCCTGGTGGCTCGCCGACGGCCGCTGCGGTCCTGCCGAAGTCGATCTGCTTTGCGAAGTTGCTGCCCAAGAGCGCTACATCGGTGAGATCGGGCTCGACTTTTCCGCTCGTTTTGCCGGAAGTGAGCCGCTACAAATACAGGCATTTGACCGGCTCTGCGATACACTCGTGCAGCATCCTCTTACCGGGCGTGTGATATCAATTCACGCCGTTCGTTCGGCAGGAACCGTACTGGACGTACTCGAATCGCACGGATTACTCATCCCAAACCCCGACTCCCCCGCTATCATCTTCCACTGGTTTAGCGGTACTTCGGACGAACTCGTCCGCGCGCGTAATGCAGCCTGTTATTTTTCCGTCAACGAACGCATGCTCGCGTCTAAACGAGGACGCGAATACGCACGACAGATTCCACTCGATCGTTTACTGCTCGAGACCGATGCACCAGCGGAGGCAAACACAGAAACAAGCGCGCAGTCGCTCATCAAATCGCTCACAAGGACCTCGACACGCATCGCCACGCTCAAAAACTGCGACGCAAAGCGCATCGAGTCGGCAGTTTTAGCAAATGCACGCTCTGTTTTTAGCCTTCGCTGACCCCCGTGGTCAAAAAACGTCAAATATGAGTACTGCTAGCGAAATGGATACATTACTTTGAGCTTTGCGACCACCAGAATAATCTACGATTGTCTATTAACTAACACTTTTACAGTCATTCCTCCTGCATTTTCGCAAGTTTAAACCCCTCCAAACGCTCAAATCACGTCTGAAGGGGTCGATTTTGCTGCGACTAAATTAGTCACAGTACTCATATTTGGCTTTTTTTGACCACCGAGTCACGGGAAGGCACCAATACAGCTCCCCGGGACTGCTCACCTATTCGAAAATCGGCGCTCCATGGCCCCAAGAGCCCTCCATACCGCACACGGACGAGGCAAAACCCGCTGCAAAATCGAGCGCACGCTCAATGGCCACAGGTCCGTCCTCGCCGCGCTTGGCGGAATCGAGATAACACATCAGGAACGAAGTCAGGAATGAATCGCCCGCCCCCATGGTGTCCTTCATGTCCGCCACAGGCTTCGCTATCTGGCGATAGTAACGCTCGCCATCATAGGCGATGCAGCCCTCGGCGCCAGCCGTGGCCGATACAAAACGCGGACCCAGGCTCTTCACCCATGCCAGGCGCTCGCGAATCTCACCCTCGCTCGCGGCGTCTGCCGCGCTAAAGAACGCGAAGTCAACGTAGGGAGCAATCTGCTC
>CALFDL010000264.1 GCA_937950415.1 uncultured Collinsella sp.
TGCGGCGTCGGTCCCGATCAGTTTGAGCTCGTCGAGGAGTAGCTCGTCGGCACGCGGCTCACGGCAACACATAGCTCTGTCCAAGGGTCCCGGTCGGATATCCCGGCCGGGACCCTTTTCCTCCGCCCCCAAGGGATCACGGTTGCTGTTGGCCGATCCTGTCTGTTGTGAGATCGGCCGACCTTTTGTCTCAATCTGTAACATCTAACGGTGGAAATTGGGTCCACTTGTTACAGATTGAGACAAACGGAGCTGTCCCTCGGAATGATTTCGATCTGTAACATCTAGAAGTGGAAATTGGGCCCACTTGTTACATATCGAGACAAACCAAAACCGTCCGGCAAAAGATCTCAATCAGTAACATCTAACAGTGAAAACGGGGTCTACGTGTTACAGATTGAGATAAACGGAGCTGTCCTTCGGAATGATCTCGACCTGTAACATCTAGACATCAAAAGCGTGCCTAGATGTTACAGGTTGAGACGTTTGCCTGGGTAGGTGCCCCGCCCCATTACATCCCTGTCAACAACACGACATCGAGGATCGTCACGATGGCGCCGATCCCTACGAGCAGCGCGTTGAGCGGGCGCGAGTTGGCGTATTTGCCCATGACGCGGCGTGAGCTGGTGAGTCGTATGAGCACAAAGACCGTAATCGGCAGCTGAAGCGACAGCAGCGCCTGACTCCAAATGAGACCCTCAAAAGGATTCGGGACGACCAGGCACGCCGTCACTGCGCCGACGAAACAGGCCGCCACCCCGATCGAGGAATGTCGGTCGTGGATGTCGTATTCCTCGTCGAACATGCCCGCGGTGATGGTGCCCGCCGCCATGCCCGCCGTCACACTACTCGAGAGGCCCGCAAACAGCAGCGCCACGGCAAAGATGGTCGAGCTCGCCGGGCCCAAGATGGGGGAGAGCGTGGCCGCTGCGACAGCGAGGTCGTCTACGACAATACCGTGCGCAAAGAAGGTTGTCGCGGCCAGGATGACCATGGCCGAGTTGATTGCCCAGCCCACGCCCATCGAAAAGAGCGTGTCGAAGAGCTCGTAGTGCAGACGTTCTTCGATAACTTGCTCGCCTTGGCCTTCGAAGTGCATGGATTGGATGACCTCGGAGTGCAGAAAAAGGTTGTGTGGCATAACGACCGCACCCAGGACACTCACGATAATCGTTGCCGAGTCGGCAGGCATGCTGGGGGTGATCCAGCTTGCGGTTGCTTGCGGCCAGTCGACTTTGACCAGCGCGAGCTCTGCTAAAAACGAGAGTCCCACCACACCCACGAAGGCGATGATCCAGCGTTCGGCGCGCTTGTAGGAGCTCGTCATGAGCATCGCCATCGATACTGCCGCCACGATGACGCAGCCCGCACGCACGGGCAGCCCAAAGAGCATCTGGAGCGCGATCGCACCGCCCAGGACCTCTGCCATGGCGGTGGCGATGGTCGCGAGATAGGCACTGCCGAGCACCGCGCGTCCCACGATGCGGGGGAGAAAGCGGGTCGTGGCCTCGGCAAGGCAGGCGCCCGTGGCGATGCCCAGGTGTGCAGCGTTGTGCTGCAGCACAATGAGCATAATAGTGGACAGCGTGACGATCCACAGCAGCGCGTAGCCAAACTGCGAGCCCGCGGCCATATTGGAGGCCCAGTTGCCCGGGTCGATAAAGCCGACGGTCACGAGCAGCCCGGGGCCGATATGCCGCGCAATGTCTAGGCCTCCGTGACC
>CALFDL010000265.1 GCA_937950415.1 uncultured Collinsella sp.
GGTATACGGGCGCATCATCGACGTCTTCAATACAGAAAATATCAGTGCGGAATGTCCGCGAAGGTCAGCCCTCAGATCCCGCTACGACTACGTCCTCGGATTGTGGGGCTGAATGAAGGACGTGGCTGAGGGTGCCTTATGTCCCTTTCGCTGTTTCGCGGCTTTGCCGCGAAACCTCGCGCCACTTTGGGGATGGATGGAGGATTTGGCTGTTGCCGTCTTTTGTCCCCGTGCATTGGGGCTGGTTGCCTTTTCGGAGCTCTTCTTTATTCCTTATGCTGGATGAAAAGCCCCATGTTTTTGCAGGGGTGCATACTCGACTTATAAGTGCATAGAATCTCGTATAGTGCGAGTAAGATATTGCGCTGCCTGTTTTGTGTTTAGCAAAGATATAGTTTGCATAATCTGGTCTAATCCCTGCTCTATTAAAATAAAGTTGCACGTAAATGGCGTAGATATGCTTGAGCTGGGGTTCTGTACGCTGAGCGGATAAAAACGACCGTTCACCGTTCCGCTATTTTCAAAATGAATAAAATGAGCGATAAAGAGAATATAAACCTTAATAAACTCGCGTATCGCACGGACGCGGGTTATTAATGGGTTGTAGGCCTTTTACAGAAAGGATTCCAGCAATGTCTAAGCCTCTTGGCAAGCCCGATCGTATTGTCGTCGCCCTTGGCGGCAACGCCCTCGGCAACAACCCCGTCGAGCAGATCGAGGCCGTGAGCAACACCGCCCACGCTCTCCTCGGTCTCATCGAGCAGGGCAATGAGATCATCATCACCCACGGCAACGGCCCGCAGGTCGGCATGATCCAGAACGCCTTCGCCGCTGCCCACGATGCCATCGGTACCCCCGAGATGCCGCTGCCCGAGTGCGGCGCCATGTCCCAGGGCTACATTGGTTATCACCTACAGCAGGGCATCGGCCGCGAGATGCACAAGCGCTATAAGCGTTGGCACGCCGCCACCGTCGTCACCCAGATCGAGTGCGATCCGGATGATCCCGCGTTCAAGAACCCGACCAAGCCGATCGGCCCCTTCTACACCGAGGAGCAGGCCAAGGAGTTCATGGCCGAGGATCCCTCCAAGGTCTTCGTCGAGGATTCCGGCCGCGGCTGGCGTCGCGTCGTCGCTTCCCCCGATCCCAAGAAGATCGTCGAGGCTGACTCCATCCTCAACCTGCTCGACAACGAGTTCATCGTCATCGCCTGCGGTGGCGGCGGCATCCCCGTCGTCCGCGACTACGAGAACAAGGGCTGCTACAAGGGCGTTCCCGCCGTCATCGACAAGGACCTGGGCGGCGAGCTGCTGGCCGAGGACTGCGACGCCGACGTTCTGTTCCTGCTGACCGCCGTTGAGCATGTCGCCATCAACTTTGGCAAGCCCAACCAGGAGGAGCTCGAGGACATCACCGCCGACGAGGCCGAGCGCCTGGCCGACGAGGGCCAGTTCGGCAAGGGTTCCATGGAGCCCAAGGTCCGCGCTGCCATCAAGTTCGCCCGTTCCCGCAAGGGCCGCACCTGCATCATCGGCGCCCTGGACAAGGCCGCCGAGACCATGGCCGGCCTCTCCGGTACCCGCATCCACGAGTAGTCTCTACTCTGTTGCCTCTCTCGTGGGCGCCAGGCAAGGCGCCCACAAACTAGCCTCTCTTCATGAACCCCGCAGTCCGCTCCGACTGCGGGGCTTTTGCTATTCACCTAGTCATTGGGGACGTTCTTAAATGACTAGTAGTAGGCCCACATGGCTTCGACTTCGTTGAGGACCTCTACGACGCCCCAGCGGCGGGCGCTGCGGCTGGCCGAGTTGGGGTCGTAGACGCCAATCTGATTGGCATCGTCGATGCCGTAGAGCACGATGTAGTGGCCTACGTTGGTAAACGTACCGGGGCGCACTGCGGCGATGACGGGCGCACCCGAGCGAAGTGCTTGGGTAATCGATTCGCGATCGTTATAGAGCTGTGTTCCGTTGAGCCCCAGCTGCCACGCGCCGCCTGTCATAAACGACCACTCGGTGGCACCAGTGGGGGCGTAGTTGCCGGCTTCGGCCAGTGCGCATACATCGACCGGCGTCTTATCGGTGTGGCCGGTCTTAAAGATATAGACCATGGTGAGGCAAGTGGGACCGCAAGCGTTTTCTCGAATAGTGCCACCGGCATAGGGCAGCTCCGACCATGCGGGGTCAATTTGGTAGATGTGGGGCATGGCGCCGGCCTGCCATTGCGAGCGTGGGGTCGAGAACGCAAAGGAGTAACCGGGCGCGACGGGAGCTTTAAGCAGCTTGTCCTCGGCAGTGGGCTCAAGACCGGCTGATCCGTGGGAGATACAGGATCCCAAAAACACAAAGACGAGGCAGGCGGCAATGGAGCAAAGCGCAAGGCGTAGGCGGCGGGCCGGAAGCGCGTGGCTTGTGGTGTGCGACGCGGGGTGAGGGGCGGAATTGCCGCGATCGCGTTGAGGTCGCGAAAAGGAGCGCTTGACGTAGTAGTCGGTCTTACGGCGATCGTAGCGGCGTGGCTGCGATGTGTCGGTCTGGCGTTGGCGCGTGCTCGTACTCACACGGTCTGACTGCTGCACGGTATGGCTTTGTTGCCGCGAAGAAGCCCCGGGCTGCTCTTGGGGGCGCTGCGGGTTGTCGTTGTCGGAGGTGCTTCTGGGCGTTGGCGTGGTGCGGCCGGCAAGGCGCACGCTTTGTGGCCGTTGGTCGCCGTCATTGTATCCGTATGCCATTCGAATCACCTTGCCTCATGTGTAACTTGTCTATCCTACATAAAAAGATGCACGACACATGGGCATGTGCGCCAAAAGCCTGACAAATGGTATGAACGTTGCCGCGCCGCGCGCCAAGCGTCACGGCAACAGGTATTCAAAAGCAGACAAGATGAAAGCGTCCAAGACGAATGACGTCTCCCGCCGTTCGTCCCAAAAACGGCGCCGCTCGTTTT
>CALFDL010000266.1 GCA_937950415.1 uncultured Collinsella sp.
TCCCGAGACCGTTGCGGTTTCGTACCCTGGGGACTTGCTTTCAAAAGGGAGTATCGAGAACTATTCGTACAACACCCTGGAACCGGAGCTGTTCGAGGCAAATCATCTCGATGGTATCAACAAGATACTCGGCAAAAAATTTGAGCATCGCGACGACGCCCTCCGACATATGAAGTCGAACAAGACAGAATGTGCGCTGAAATTTTTCAATTATGAAGACCGGGTTGCGTTTCCAGGCTATATCCAAGAGGCGATAAAGTTTGCGTGTTTCGATGAAGGAACACCGGGCCATGGGGAGTAGCGTTCTTTATCTCGCTGCAGCGGGCGCCGGAAAAACAAGACTCTTGGTCAATCGGGCGCTCAGCCCCGATTCAGGAAGAGTCCTTCTCACCACCTATACCGACGAGAATACCGAGGTCATCTCTTCTGAGATCAGGAAGAGACCAGGAAGCCAGATTAGGAACGTAGAAGTTCTTCCCTGGTTCACCTTTCTTCTGAGGCACGGGGTGAAGCCGTTTCTTGGTTCTGTCGGATTCGGAAATGTGACGCTTTCGGGCGTACAATTGGTGAATGGACGATCTGCGCCCTACGCTAAAAAAAGAACTGGTCGTTACTACTTTGCTGAAAACGGCAGGGTGTATTCAGACAAACTTGCATCTCTCGCTTTGCTCGAGGATGATGCGACCAACGGTCTGCTGGTGGCTAGAATTGCATCAATCTTTGACACAATCTTGATAGACGAGGTGCAGGACATTTCCGGTCCTGACTTAGATTTTATCGCTAGACTTCTTCGTTCTGGATGTAGTGTGATCATGGCGGGTGATCAACGGCAACACACGTTCAGCACCAACAATGCCGCAAGGAATTCGTCGTTCAGGTCGCTTGGGTTGGAACCTTATCTTGAGAGGAACGGACTTAAGCGTTACTGCAAGATTGACAAGACAACTCTAAACGGAAGCCATCGATGCAACCAAGGAATTCTTGATGTTGCGAATGCCTTATTCCCCGGTTTTCCCGAAACGACGTCGATCAGGAACCCCGACCGAAACGATGCCCATTCGGGCGTCTTCTTGGTGCGAAAGTCGGAAGTCCGTAGCTATATCGAAAAATGGTCTCCGACTGTCCTCCGATATGATGCCAAGTCGCGACTTCCGGACGGAATCCATGCGATCAATTTCGGCAGATCAAAGGGAAGCACCTTCGATAGGGTTCTGCTGTTCCCGTGCGGTTCGATTCTCAATTGGGTGAAAGGAACGAAAGGGGACGAGCTTTCCGGAATCACCCGCGCCAAATTCTATGTTGCCCTCACCAGAGCACGGTATAGCGCTGCGATTGTTGTCGACCCCAAATTCGAGTGCTCAAGAAAAGGCGTATCATTTTGGAGAGAGATGGATCCTGAGGATTAATGGAGCGTCTAAATGAATCGAAACTCTCTCCGAGAGCCGTTATGAACTGATGGCGCCCGACGCGGTAAGTCGTTCAGTTTAGACAACAAAGTTTGCCGGCGGTCTCATGCCACCAAAGCCGCCGGCTGGATTCTGGTGGCTAGCACATCCTTTCTTCGACATCGCCCCCGAGGGCGTTGACGACGTGCCTCGTGAGTGCCTTTCCCTCGTCCAGGACGAGGAAGGATACGAAGTCGAAGCGGACGCGGATGTCTCCGACGCGGTCCGCGTTCGTCGCGAGCCACCTGGCAGCGGCCTCCTCGGCGCGCTTCCGGAAAACGCCCGGCATTTCGGGAAGGCCGCCCTCCACCCCCTCGCGGGCCCTGCGG
>CALFDL010000267.1 GCA_937950415.1 uncultured Collinsella sp.
GAGGAGCTCGGCGACGTGCTCATGCAGGTAGTGTTGCATGCGCAGATCGCGGCGGACGCCGGCGAGTTTACGCTGGCCGACGTGGCGCGCGATATTGACGCCAAGCTCATCCGCCGCCACCCGCATGTGTTTGGCGATGCGGATGCCGACAGCTCCGACGAGGTGCTCAAGATCTGGGACGAGGTCAAGCTGGCCGAGAAGGCTGCCAAGGACAAGGCCGTGGCAGCAGGCGAGGCCGCACCCGAGGGCCTGCTCGACGGCGTGCCCACACATCTGCCGGCGCTGATGCAGGCGCAGAAGGTGTCGCGCAAGGCCGCGGCCGTGGGTTTTGAGTGGGAGACGGTCCAGGACGTGTGGGACGAGGTCGCCGAGGAGCGTGTCGAGTTTGAGGCCGAGGAGCCCGGCTCGCCCGAGCGCGAGATGGAGTTTGGCGACCTGCTCTTTGCCCTGGTCAACGTCGCGCGCAAGGAGGGGATCGACGCCGAGAGCGCCCTGCGCGCCAGCACGGCAAAGTTCCGCCGCCGCTGGGCCGCGATGGAACAGATGGCTTCCGATGCCCATGTGGATCTTGCCGAGCTTTCGACCCACGGTCTCAACGACCTCTGGGATGCCGCGAAGGCGGAGGAGTAAGACTGCGGGAACGACGGGCTGACGAGCCTCATCGTTCCCGCTAATTTTTTCGAAAAATAATTGTATCCCTCGGCTAACTTAGGGCATAATGCAAAAAGTGCGACATGGCTAACTTACGGAGGCACACCGATGGTGCACGGTCGGCCGGTCGCTTGCATCCACTACGTTTCCAAGTGAGAGGGAGACAGCATGAGTGACATTTTGGACGTCTACGGTCGCGAGGTGCTCGACAGCCGCGGCAATCCCACCGTCGAGGTCGAGGTTGTGCTCGAGGACGGTAGCTTTGGCCGCGCAATGGTGCCTTCGGGCGCTTCGACCGGCGCCTTTGAGGCCTGCGAGCTGCGCGATGGCGACAAGGGCCGCTATCTGGGCAAGGGCGTCTCTCAGGCCGTCGAGCACGTCAATAACGAGTGCGCTAACGCCGTCGTGGGCCTCGACGCCTTCGACCAGCGCGCCGTCGATGCCGCACTGATTGCCGCGGACGGTACCCCCAACAAGACCAAGCTCGGTGCCAACGCCATCCTGGGCGTGTCGCTGGCCGTCGCCCGCGCCGCTGCCGAGTCGGCGGGCCTGTCGCTGTACCAGTACCTGGGCGGCGTCAACGCTCATCTGCTGCCCACGCCCATGATGAATATCCTCAACGGCGGCGTGCATGCCGACAATAACGTTGACTTCCAGGAGTTCATGATCATGCCGGTGGGCGCCCCGAGCTTTGCCGAGGGCCTGCGTTGGTGCGCCGAGGTCTACCACACCCTCAAGGGCGTGCTGCACGAGGCGGGCCTGGGCGGCGGCGTGGGCGACGAGGGCGGCTTTGCCCCCAACCTCAAGACCAATGCCGAGCCGTTCGAGTACATTACCAAGGCCGTCGAGAAGGCTGGCTTTAAGCCCGGCGTCGACTTCATGTACGCCATGGACCCGGCCTCGACCGAGTTCTACAACGCCGAGACCGGCATGTACGAGCTCAAGGGCGAGGGCGTGGAGTACACGAGTGCCCAGATGGTTGATTACTGGGAGAAGCTCGTCGACACCTATCCCATCATCTCCATCGAGGACGGTATGGCCGAGGAGGACTGGGACGGTTGGGTCGAGCTGACCCGTCGCATTGGCAACAAGGTGCAGCTGGTGGGCGACGACCTGTTCGTCACCAACACCGAGCGCCTCAAGAAGGGCATCGAGCTGGGTGCCGCCAACGCGATCCTGGTCAAGGTCAACCAGATCGGTACGTTCACCGAGTCGCTCGAGGCCATCGAGACCGCCAAGGAGGCCGGTTACGCCTGCATCGTGAGCCACCGCTCCGGCGAGACCGAGGATTCCACGATCGCCGACCTGGTCGTGGGCGTCAATGCCGGCCAGATCAAGTCGGGCGCCCCGTGCCGCAGCGACCGTATCGCCAAGTACAACCAGCTCATCCGCATCGAGGACGAGCTCGAGGGCAGCGCGCGCTACGCCGGCAAGGCCGCGTTCTACAACATTCGCTAAACGGGCGAATTTGGCGAGGGGGAGGCTGACTCGGTTCCGCCCCGTCTTGGCTGGACGCCGCAAAGCGCTGTGGGCGCTGGGCCATATGGCTCAGCGCCTTTTTTATGTCGAGCAAAGGCTGGCGAAGGCGGTGCGCGCGCTCGTGCTATAACTAGAATACTTAGCGCAAACAAACCTCAACCGCACAAGGCGCACATGGATCAGATTTACGACAACAGGTACTATTCCGCCGGTTCGCGCGAGCCGTCGCCTCGCCGTGCGCGCACGGTGCAGCTCGGTGGGTCCGCCTACGCCGGCGTCGACCGCTCCACACAGCGCCCGACAAGTACCTCGCGCCCCAATGCTCAAGTGAATACTTCGACAGATGGACCAGTGCGCCCGGCACGTTCGTCGCATGCGTCGCGTCCCTCGACTCAGGCACACGACAAATCGAGCAGACCTTCGAGCCGTCTTTCGGGCTCGGACTTTATGCATTACGCCAACGACAACGCGGTGGTCAAGGCGATCTATGACTTTACGCATGGCTCTCT
>CALFDL010000268.1 GCA_937950415.1 uncultured Collinsella sp.
CTCGATCCCACTGATGTGAGCTCCGACTCGACAGTCAACGCCTTTCGCGCTGCTTCGACTGCGGACTACAAGTTCTACGTGAGCGAGGATGCCGCGACATCTTCTTCCTACTCCGCTGTCCACGTGGTCGTCGAGGGAGCCAAGAGCCTCAACTCCTATTCGAATGCCTACTCGGCAAAGATCAATGAGGTCAAGGGCAATATCGAGAAGATCCGCGAGGAGCGTGAGAAGGCGCGCGCTCAGGAGCTGACGGTCGACACACCGGCGAGCTTGGACGCGGCCGAGCGTCAGGCGAATATGGTCTTTGGGATCGAGCAGGACAACATCAATCGCATGGCCGAGGGCAGCGACGAGCGTGCGCAGGCGCAAGCCGACCTGGACCAGCGCCGTGCCGCCGCCGACCAGCAGTTTGCCGATGCCCGCGCCGAGCTTTCCGATCTGGGCGAATGCACCTGGTACATCCAGGACCGCGGCAATATCGCAAGCTACTCGAGCGTGGAGAGCGATAGCTCGTCAATTGAGGCTATCGCCACGGTGTTCCCGTTCATCTTCTTTATCGTCGCCGTGCTCATCAGCCTCACCACCGCCACGCGTATGGTCGAGGAGGAGCGCACGCTTATTGGCCTGTACAAAGCGCTCGGCTATTCGCGCGGGCGTATTCTGTCCAAATACGTGGACTACTCGCTGTGGGCGTGTCTGATCGGCGGCGTGCTCGGCAACATCATCGGATTTGTGGGCCTGCCGCTGTTCCTGTTTACGGTGTTCGACGACATGTATTCACTGCCTCAGATGCTGCTTTCGTACGACATCGTGTCGTCGCTCGTGTCGGTGGCGCTGTTTGCCGTGGGCGTGGTGGGCGCCACGATTATCGCCTGCCGCCACGAGATGGCCGAGACCCCTGCCTCGCTCATGCGCCCCAAGGCTCCGCGCGCCGGCTCGCGCATTCTGCTCGAGCGCATCGGCTTTATCTGGCACCGCATGGGCTTTTTGAACAAGGTCGCTGCACGCAACCTGTTCCGCTACAAAAAGCGCGCCTTTATGACCATCTTTGGCATTGCGGGCTGCACGGCGCTTGTGATTTGCGGCATGGGCATCCGTGATACGTCGGTCGCGCTGTCGCCCAAGCAGTACGGCCACATCACACGCTACGATTTGCTGGCGGTCGCCAACCCCGACGATTTTTCGCAGACGTGCGCGGCGTTGGATGAGCACAGTGCAGCCAAGGATTCCAACGTGACCGTGACTTCGACGCTGCCGATTATGACCGACAACGTCACCTTTACGTTTGGCGGTAAGAGCGAGACTGTGCAGCTGATCGTGGTGCCCGATGACCGCACGGGTGACTTGGGCGATTACGTGCGCCTGGAGGATGAGTCCAAAGAACCGCTCGCCCTGCGTGACGGGGATGTGTATTTGAGCAAGAGCTCTCAGCTGGTGCTGGGGATCAAGCCGGGTGACACGGCTCACGTCCAGGATTCGTCGCTCAATGTTGCCAAGGTCAAAGTCAGCGACATTTCGCTCAACTATCTGGGCAACACGCTTTACATGACGCAGGGCACCTATGAGCGCGCGTTCGGTCGAAGCGC
>CALFDL010000269.1 GCA_937950415.1 uncultured Collinsella sp.
GGCCTGTGCGACAAGCTCAAGGAGATCATCCCGCGTCAGCTGTTCGAGGTGCCCATCCAGGGTGCTATCGGCAACAAGATCATCGCCCGTTCCACCGTCAAGGCGCGTCGCAAGGACGTTCTTGCCAAGTGCTACGGCGGCGATATCTCGCGTAAGCGCAAACTGCTCGAGAAGCAGAAAGAGGGCAAGAAGCGCATGAAGGCCATCGGCTCGGTCGAGGTCCCGCAGGAGGCGTTTATGGCGATCCTCAAGGTGGACGAGTAGGTCTATGGCGCTTTCTGAATACAGCAAGCGGCTGCTGGGTGCCTATGCCGAGCAGCCGTTCCTTATGGCTCCCATGGCGGGCGTTACCGACCCCGCCTATCGCATCATGTGTCGCCGCCGCGGTGCCAACCTTGCCTACAGCGAGATGGTGAGCGTGGCAGGCCTTGCCTATGCCAGCAACAAAACGTGGCGCCTGGTGCTGCCGGCCGACGAGGAACAGCAGATTTGTGTGCAGCTCTTTGGCTCTAAGCCCGATCAGTTTGCGAGCGCCGTTGCCGCCGTCGAGGAGCGCGTTGGCGATCGCCTGTCGCTCATCGACATCAATATGGCATGCCCCGCCCGCAAGGTCGTTACCAAGGGCGAGGGCTCGGCGCTCATGCGCACGCCTGACCTGGCGGAGAAGATCGTCGAGGCCACGGTGGGCGCGGCGCACGTGCCCGTGACCGTCAAGATCCGCAAGGGCTTTTATGCCGAGGACCGTAATGCCGCGACGTTTGCCCAGATGCTTGAGGGCGCAGGGGCTGCCGCAGTCGCCGTGCATGGTCGTTGCGCCACGCAGCTCTACACGGGCCAGGCCGATTGGTCGGTCGTCGATGAGGTTGCCGACGCTGTCGAGATTCCCGTGATTGGTTCGGGCGATGTGTTCTCGGCCGAGGACGCTGCTGAGCATCTGCACGGCTCGGGTGCCAGCGCGGTGTTTATCGCGCGCGGCATCTACGGCAATCCGTGGGTGTTCGGCGATGCCCGAGCCCTTGCACTCGATGGCACGCCGGTTCCTTCTCGCTCCTCGGTCGAGCGCCTGGAGGCTCTGCGCGAGCACCTGACGTTGACGCACGAGCTTCTGCCGCTCATGTCGCGCGCCCGCACGTACGCAAGCTGGTACTTAAAAGGCATGCCCCATGCCGCCGC
>CALFDL010000270.1 GCA_937950415.1 uncultured Collinsella sp.
ACCTCAAGACGGTGGACGTCGAGGATCTTGCCCTTCCAGGCACACTCCTCCGAAAGAATCTTCTCGTGCAGCTCGGCATCGTGCGGGTCGTCATCGCCCAGCACCAGCACCGGCTCGTCAGCGACCTCGCCGCCAGGCTCGCCCTCGGCGTGACCATACACGCGGCTGTCCTCCTCGACGATCTGCGCATCCACGAGCTCTTCGTTCTTCTCGTCCATCCGTCTCATTCCTCTCGGACTTTAGGCATCCCAGGCGTCACGGCCGCGCAGCGCACGCAGGCCGATGTCGTGACGCAGGGTCTTGCCCTCAAAATCAATCTTCTCGCAGGCCTCGTAGGCAAGGTTGCGAGCGTTCTCGAACGTGTCGCCCAGAGCGGTCACGGCAAGCACGCGGCCACCATTGGTCACGAGCTGGCCGTCCACCACGGCAGTGCCCGCGTGGTACACGGTCACGTTCTCCATGGCCTCGGCATCCTCAATGCCAGTGATGACCTTGCCCTTCTCGTAGCTGCCGGGATAGCCCGCGCTCGTCAGGACAACGGCCACGGCCCACTCGTCACGCCAGTCGAGCTCAATCTGATCGAGCTCGCAGTTGGCACAAGCCAGCATGACCTCGACCAGGTCGTTCTTAAGGCGCGGCAGCACGACCTGCGTCTCGGGGTCGCCAAAGCGGGCATTGAACTCCAGCACCTTGGGGCCGGCAGGCGTGAGCATAAAGCCGCCGTACAGGCAGCCGCGGTAGTCGATACCCTCGGCAGCGAGCTCTGCCACGGTCTGCTCCATGACCGCCACCATGGTGGCGTGCTCCTCGTCGGTCACGATGGGCACCGGGCTGTAGACGCCCATGCCGCCGGTGTTGGGGCCCTTGTCGCCCTCGAGGGCGCGCTTGTGGTCCTGCGAGGTGGCCATGGGGCGCACGGCCTTGCCGTCGGTAAAGGCCAGCAGCGAGCACTCGGGACCAACGAGCATCTCCTCGATAACCACGGTGTTGCCGGCATCGCCAAAGGTGCCGCCAAAGCACTCGCGCACGGCCTCCTCGGCCTGCTCAAGTTCGGTCGCCACGATAACGCCCTTGCCCGCGGCAAGACCGTCGGCCTTGACGACCAGCGGAGCGCCCTGCTCGCGCACGTAGGCGAGAGCCGAAGCCTCGTCGGTAAACGAACCATAGGCTGCCGTCGGGATACCGGCGCGCTCCATGAGCTGCTTGGAGAACAGCTTGGAACCCTCCATCTGGGCGCCCTCGGCACCCGGGCCAAAGCAGGGAATACCCGCCGCGCGCACGGCGTCGGCCACGCCCGCCACGAGCGGAGCCTCGGGGCCAATTACCACGAGTCCGCATCCGTGGCTCTGCGCAAACGCCGCCACGGCCGCAGGATCGCAGTCGTCGAGAACAACGTTCTCGCCGCAGCTCGCGGTACCGCCGTTACCCGGCGCGATGTAGAGCTTGCCGGCGCGCGGTGATGCTGCGAGCTTAGCTGCCAAAGCATGCTCACGGCCGCCGCTGCCCAACAACAGGATGTCGATGGTTTGAGTGTCCGCCTTCAAGGGTGCCTCCTCTATGGATGAATGGCCCGCTCCGCGCGAGCCCTTTGCAAGCAAATATACCCCTCGGCCGCCCGTCCGGGCTGCAAAGGGGTATATCGCAATAACCAAATAGTCCCGATTACTTCCAGAATCGGTTGATGATCTGCTCGCGACCAGCGCCAACGCCAATAAACGTCACGCGGGTGTGTGCCAGATCCTCGATAAACGCCACGTAGTCCTGAGCCTCCTGCGGCAGCTCATCAAAGCTGCGGCAACCGGTAATGTCGCACTTCCAGCCGGGGAGTTCCTCGTAGATGGGCTTGGCATGCTCAAAGCGCACCTGATGCTCGGGCACGCTGGTGTAGCGCTCGCCATCGACGTCGTAAGCCACGCACACCTTGATGGTGTCGAAGGCCGAAAGCACGTCGAGCTTGGTCAGGGCGATATCGGTGAGGCCGTTGACGCGCGAGGCGTAGTTGGCGATGGGGCCGTCGAACCAGCCGCAGCGACGACGGCGACCGGTGGTCACGCCGTACTCATAGCCCTCCTCGGTCAGCGTGTGACCGGCCTCGGACTCATAGGAAAGCTCGGTGGGCATGGGGCCCGAACCGACGCGGGTGATATAGGCCTTCATGACGCCCAGCACGCGGTCGACGTTCTTCATGCCCACGCCGGAGCCGGTAATGGCGCCGCCGGCGGTGCAGTTGGAAGACGTCACGTACGGATAGGTGCCGTGGTCGATGTCGAGCAGCGTCGCCTGGGCACCCTCAAACAGCAGGTCCTTGCCCTCATCGATCATGTTGTTGAGCAGCAGGCTCGTCTCGGTGATGTAGGGACGCAGGCGCTCGGCCATCGGCAGGTACTCGTCGCAAATCTGGTCCACGGTGTAGGTGGGCAGGTTGTAGATGAGCTCGAGCTCGGGGTTCACGCGGGCGAGAGCGGTCTCCAGCTTGTCGCGGAACAGTGCCTCGTCCAGCATGTCCTGCATGCGCAGGCCAATGCGCGCCATCTTGTCCTGATAGCACGGACCGATGCCGCGCTTGGTGGTACCGATGTTCTTCTTGCCGAGCTTCTGCTCAAAGGCGCCATCCAGATCGATGTGGTACGGCATGATGACATGCGCGTTGCCGCTAATCTTGAGGTTCTTGGTGGTGATGCCGTCGGCCTCGAACATATCGATCTCCTCAAGGACAACCTTGGGGTTGACGACGCAGCCGTTACCGATCACCGACACGTGATCGGAATACATGATGCCGGAGGGCACCTGGTGCAGGCCGTACTTCTTGCCGTTGACGACGATGGTGTGGCCGGCGTTGTTGCCTCCCGAGTAGCGCACGACGGCATCGAAGTCGCCGGCGACCAGGTCGCAAATCTTACCTTTGCCCTCATCGCCCCACTGGGCACCGACCAAAACGGTTGACGGCATGTTTACTCCTTACATTCATGGACTGTCTACGCGCCACGCCGGCACGCAGAAGCACAAAACATTCCCAGTATACCCGTGCAACGGGCGCCTGTCCTACTCCTCGGCATGTGCCCCATCAAGCTCATAAAACTTGGTGGATGCCGGCAGGAACATCAGATCGACGTCGCCGATCGGGCCCGAACGGTTCTTGGCCACGACGATACGCGTAACGCCCTCGTCGGGTCGATCGTCGCGCGAGGCCTCGGCCTCGTCGGCGGAGCGGTCCAAGAACATAACGATATCGGCGTCCTGCTCGATGGAGCCCGATTCACGAAGGTCGGAAAGCTGCGGGCGCTTGCCGGTACGGGATTCGACCTGACGTGACAGCTGCGACAGCGCGATGAGCGGAATCTTGAGCTCCTTGGCCATGATCTTCAGACCACGCGACATCTCCGAAACCTCGACGGTACGGCTCTCGGAGCGGCGTCCCGGCGGAGGACTCACCAGCTGCAGGTAGTCCAGGATGATGATGGCCTTCTCCTTGTTATGGAGCATGCGGCGGCTCTTGGCGCGAATCTCGGTCACTGTGGTGCCGGGCGTATCGTCAATCAGAATATCCAGCTTGGACAAGGTCTGCGTGGCCTCGTTGATATTGGCCCACTGTTCGGGACTAATGCGGCCCGTACGGAAGTCGCTGATTGAAATCATGGCGTAGGCGCAAATCAGACGCTGGGCAATTTCTTTGCCCGACATCTCCAGCGAGAAGAAGCCGACGGTATAACCGGCAGCGGCAGCGTTGAGCGCCAGATTCAGGGCGAACGACGTCTTACCCACAGCAGGGCGGGCGCCGATAATGATGAGCTGGCCCTCGCGGAAACCCATAAGCATGCGGTCGAGCGACGGGAAGCCGGTGGGCACGCCCGCGGCCTGTCCGCCGGCCTTACACACTTCCTCGGCCTCGTTATAGGCCTCAACCATAAACTCGGTCAGCGTCTTGTAGCTCGACTTGACCTCGCGTGCCGTGACCTTGAGCAGCTTGCTCTCGGCTAGCTCCACGACCTCTTTGGTGTCGGTGGGGGCGTTATATGCCAGCGCGTTGATCTCGTTGGTGGCGCCGATCAGCTCGCGCAGCATCGAATCGCGACGAACGATGGCGGCATGGTGCTGCCAGTTCACGAGCGACAGAGTCTGACCCATCAGCTCCAAAATGTAGGCCTCGCCGCCCACGGCATCAAGCTTGTTGATGCTGCGCAGGTAATCGATCAGCGAGATAGAGTCGATGGGAATGCGACTGTTGTACATATCGACCATCGCGGTGTAGATGGTCTTATGAATGGGCCGGTAGAAATCATCGGGCTGCAGCTCGACCTGGGCCTCTTCGACCACCTCGGGCGATAGCAGCATAGCGGCCAGTACATTGGCCTCTGCATCTTGGTTTTGGGGAAGACCCAACTTTGAGCCGCGGTCCTCGACCGTCAGCCCCGTCTCCCTATCGTCATATGCCATGAGCATCCTCATTCATATCGCTTGCGAGCATCCATAGTATCAGCCACGGTCCCAAAACGCGCCGCGCGCCGCCAATCATCACCGAACCAAACGGATGAACGGTCCTGTATATAGGACTTCGACGCAACGTTCACCATGACACTCACTCAGCGCAAAAAACAAAAGGGCGCCCTGGTTTCCCAGAGCGCCCTTCTTAGAACAAGATTGTTGCGTTGCAGCAAATGCTACTCGGCAGCAGCCTCAGTCTCGACCTCGGCGGTCTCGGCCTCGGCGACCTCAGCGGCCTCCTCGACCTCAGCCTCGGCAGCGAGCTCCTCGGCGGTAACGCCAACGAGAACGACAACCTCGGCCTTGATCTCGCGGTACAGCGAGATGGCAACGGTGTGGGCACCGGCAACCTTGATGGGCTTACCGAGCTCGACGCGCTTGCGGTCGATGTCCATACCGAGCTGAGCCTTGATGGCGTCAGCGACCATAGCGGCGGTAACGGAGCCAAA
The DNA here is from genome assembly GCA_937950415.1 of uncultured Collinsella sp. Classification (GTDB taxonomy): domain Bacteria; phylum Actinomycetota; class Coriobacteriia; order Coriobacteriales; family Coriobacteriaceae; genus Collinsella. The sequence continues at coordinate 4,932 of CALFDL010000270.1, forward strand.
GAGGATGCCCTCGTCGCCGACCTTGACGTCAACGGTGACCGTCTTGCCCTCGAAGGCAGCCTTGGTCTCGTTGGCGGTAGCCAGACGGACGGCCTCGCGCTTGGCGATGTTGTTGCGACGCTCGTCAAGCTGCTTGAGGTTGCCCTTGGTGGCGGCAACAGCGAGCTTCTTGGGGAACAGGAAGTTCTCAGCGTAACCCTGAGCGACCTCTACGACGTCACCCTCGCCGCCCTTGCCCTTGATCTCATCGAGAAGAATAACCCTCATGATGCGTCTCCCTTCTTAGCCGCGGTCGCGGTTGCCACGAGAGGAAACCACGGGGACGGTGTACGGCAGGAGAGCCATCTCGCGGGCGCGCTTGATGGCGTTGGCGATGTCATGCTGATGCTGCGTGCAAGCGCCAGTGACGCGACGGGGCTTGATCTTGCCACGGTCGGTCATGTACTTACGGAGAAGCTGAGTGTCCTTATAGTCGATGAACTCAGTGTTCTCCTTGCAGAACTGGCAGTACTTACGACGCGGCTGACGTGCAGAAAAATCATTAGCCATGTCAAAATACCTTTCATTTGGCAACTTCGGCGAACCGAAGCCGCCTCTCACTCAAAAATAGGTGAACAACCCTTAGAACGGGATGTCCTCATCGTAGACGTCGACCGCGGGCGGCGTAGCCACCGGTGCGGCAGGACGTGCTGCGGGCGCGGGAGCTGCGGGGGCGTAACCGCCCTGATCGTAACCACCCTGGCCACCACGGGAGCTCATAAACTCGATCTCATCGACGATGACTTCAAGCTTGCTCCGGCGCTGGCCGTCGCGCTCCCAAGAGCTGTAGCGCAGCTTGCCCTCGATCGCGACCTTGTTTCCCTTTGCCAGGAAACGGCTCACGGCCTCGGCGCGGGTGCCGAACATAGTGCAGTCGACAAAGTTGGGATAGTCCTCCCACTCGCCAGTCTGCGCGTTGCGGCGACGATCGTTCACGGCGACGCCAAAGGACAGAACCTGGGTTCCGCCGGCGGTGGCGCGCAGCTCGGGATCGCGGGTGAGGTTACCGGTGATGTTCACTCGATTGATGCTCATAACTCACTACTTCCTCTTGGGGCACAAGCCCAGTCCAAAACGACAGTCTTACTCCTGGTCGTCGCGACGGACGATCATGTGGCGGACCACAGCGTCGGTGATGCGCAGGACGCGATCAAGCTCGGCGATCTGGGTAGGATCTGCGTGGAAGTTGATGAGGGTGTAGTCACCATCGGTGAGGTCGTTGATCTCGTAGGCGAGCTTGCGCTTGCCCCACTCGTCAACGGAGTCGACCTTGCCAGCGCCCTCAGCGATCGTGGTATCGATACGCTTCATAACAGCGAGACGAGTCTCGGGGTCGAGCGACGGGTCAACAAAGAACAGCAGTTCATAAGCCTTCATATTGTCACCTCCTCTGGGCAAATGTGGCTTCAGGTCGTGAAGGTGCGCCTGAAGCAGGAAAAGACTTGGTAATAATATCTTTCAACCTCCCAGGCCGCAAGAATATGCAGCTACAACCTCATGACCTCCACATATGCCCATACTCACACGACGTTTCATGCGCATTCCAACCAAATGCTGACCAAAAGCTTGACGGATCTGTTGACAAGATACGGTGCCGTGGGGACAAGCTGAGCCAAGCCGCAGGTCAACGAGCACAAGGCTGTGGTCGCAAAATGCATACCAGTGGTCCACAGCACCACCCAAAGATTTTTAAATTCATTGCCAAGTCGCTTATGAATACCCCTTTTAAACAATTGAGTTGATCAACCACGCTGGTCGGAAGCCGTTTTTTGGCACCTCAAGCCCCACTGCGGCGCCAAGCACGGCCAAGCGTTTTAAAAAATGCCAACTTTTCTGTTTGCACTTTGCGATTCCTCGTGTATACTGACTTTCGCATTTAACGGAGAGTTGTCCGAGTGGCCGAAGGAGCACGATTGGAAATCGTGTAGGCGTCAAAAGCGTCTCCAGGGTTCAAATCCCTGACTCTCCGCCAGTTAATTCCAAAGCAGGCCTTCGAGCCTGCTTTGTTTTTACCCCACGCGGAGGGGTGGCAGAGTGGTTGAATGCGGCGGTCTCGAAAACCGTTTGGCCTGTATAAGGTCACGAGGGTTCGAATCCCTCCTCCTCCGCCATTTTGGTTGAGAAAGCTCCCAAGAATGGGAGCTTTTTTTGTTTTGAGTCTCTAACAAGCAAATACGGCGGAGGAGGAGGGATTCGAACCCGCCAGGGCGCGACGCGTAAAGAAAACGCGCCTGTGGCGCGTTTTTAGCGCAGCGCGGTCGGCGTAAGCCGACCGGATAAATTTTGAGCAAAGCTCAAAATTTGAACATCCCTCCTATTCAGCCACGCCCCCATCGTGGTCGATCCCAGCCCATATCTCAAACATGTACACCGCCCTCCAAAGATGTCAAAAAATGTCGTTTTTGGAGTGTGATGTACACGTTTGCATACGACGCGCACCGAGCATGAGTCGATTTGCTTGCATCCGGTATATTTCCCCACCTCAACGAACATAAGAGTTTGGTGTCAGCTCGAAGCGAGAGGCCCCCAATGGATACTCCTGTTCTCATTTCGCATAAAACGGCGTGGCTCGTCCATCATGCACCGCGGAACCTGGTTCAAGCCGTCGCACAACGCGACTACCAGATAGGTGTGCGGGGCCTCTCTACCCAGCAACGCATCGCGCGCATTCGGCAGGCACTTACCGACTGCGGCATTCCGTCCACCATGCTCAAGACTATCGACATCTCCGTAGTATTTGCTTTCGAGCGAATTCGCACCAACGGTGTCACCTGCCACGTTCTCGGCCAAAACCTACCCTACGACCATATTGACGAGCTTACGCCCGGCATCTTTATCACCGACGAAGCCTTCACCTTCGTGCTCGCTGCCGAGTGGATGGATAGGATCGAATACCTCGAGTATGGTTACGAAGTTTGCGGCGACTATCGCATGGGGCTCAATTCCTCTGACCCTTACACTGAGCAACCAGCCACCACCTCCAAGGACGAAATTGTCGAGCTACTCGATCGGCACCCTGGCAAACCCGGTGCCACACGCGCCAGACTCGCGCTCAGACACATCTACGACCACTCAGCCTCGCCCATGGAGACCGCATCGTCCATCACCCTCTCGCTCCCAACAAGCGAAGGCGGCATTGGTATCAGAGGTATCGAACTCAACAAACCGCTCGAAATCCCTCAACGTCTCTGGCATTGCACAAAAGCCCGATCGCTCAAAATCGACGCTCTTGTTACTTATCAGCGCAGAGAACTCGGCATCGAATATAAGGGCGGTTTTCACGACGAGACCGAGCGCAAGGGCGCAGATGCGGAACGAGAGGCCGTACTCTCCCAAATGGGATATCGAATCGTTACGCTCACCTCGGCACAGTTCGCAAGTCAACTTGCCTTTCATCGCGCCATGAACAGCATTCGCGAAGCACTCGGTATGCCCCGCTGCACGGACGCCGAGTACCAGCGAAAGCAAAACGAACTGCGCAAGGCACTTATCCGCAACTGGAAGAGCGCGCAAGGCGAAGACACGCCTTCCGAGTAGCGTCATCCCAGCGCGCCACACCAAAACATGTACATCACCCTCCAAAACCGACATTTTTCGACATCTTTGAAGGCTGATGTACATGTTTGGTACCCATGACCGTTCCCAGTACTGACCGTTTACCGAGCAATAGGGTCGCCACGCCCGCCAACCATGTACTATGTACGGGCATTGTCTAAACCCACAACCCAAAGGACCCCATCTTGCCCGTCATCGCCGCTATAACCGTTACCTCACATGCCTCGGATGCCATGGTCGCTAT
>CALFDL010000271.1 GCA_937950415.1 uncultured Collinsella sp.
CCCAGCACGGTGGACGTCAGGTCCGCGGCGAGCGCCTTGCCGATCGCGTCGTTCACCCAATATGTCGGCACAAAGTGTGCCACCGTCTGCACGGCCGAACCCATCAGCGACAGCGGCATCCAGGCGCCACCCAAAAACGTCATGAGCATGCCGAGTAAGTTGCCCACACCGTTGAGCAGCTCCTCGCGCGCACCCAGGCTCGACAGCGTAAAGCCAACAGCCAGCGGCGTGCACGCCAGGGCAAACGTTGCCGCCAGCGCCAGGCAGACGCGCCCCACGCCAACCTCGGCAACCGCGCCGGCAAAGCCCACGACGCCCATCATGCTCGACACAAACCAGATGCAGACGGTGATCACAGTGGCGGCCGCAAACACGGCGAGCGAACGCCGGCGCTCGGAGATTGGGCCGGCATCCATACGACGCACGCGCTCGGGCTCGTTCATGCCCGAGAACACCAGCCCCACCGATACGATGACCGACGAGATAATCGCGTACGCGCCAAAGTTGAAATACGACTTGAGCATGGCGGCGGCAGTCGAACCAACCTTGACCTGCTCAATCTGGACCTCGGCGCGCTTGGCGGCGGCATGCTCGGCGGCCTTGGCGACGCTACCATTAGAGGCGGCGGGCTCAAGTGCCGCCGCAGCACCCGCGAGCGAGATCCAGCGCGAGGCCTCGGCAGACGAAAGCGCCGCCGCCATGGTACCGGCACCGTAAGTCACGTCGAGCTTGGGCAGGGACTCCCCCGCGCGGGCGGCTGTAACAAGATCGCCCTCAAACCCCTCCGGGATAAAGAACACGCAGTCGGCGCTACCTTTGGCGCTGTTGCTCTTGGAAAGCGCGTCCGCAAGGTCGTAGGTGTCGTCGCCGACGCCCGTGACCAGCTCAAAACGCGAACCCAGATGCTTGGTAAGCGCACGCGAAAGGTCGCTATTGTCGCGGTCGACCACGATCACGTTGGTGTCGTAGGGCTTGTACTCGGTAAGCTGCGACGAGTTCCAGCTCACCGAAGCCGCGATGAATACGCCCATGAGCGAGATGAACACCGTATAGATGAGCAGGTAGAACGGGTGCGCCAGCGCCATGCGAAGCGCGGTCTTAAAGGTGCTCATAGCGGTTCCTTCCAAAGATCAGCGTGGCGGCGGCAACGAACAGCAGCGCCATAAGGACCAGCGCGCCGGCGCGAACGGCAAAGGGGCTCAGGTCCTCAAAGAAATACAGGCGATTGAACATGTCGCAGATGAGCTTTACGGGGTTGAGCCAGCACTCGACCGGACAGGCGCGGGCGACGTCGTCGGCAAGCGCCATCGCCGGCTCGCCGTAGAGGCCGGCAAACAGGGCGCACGTGGTGGCAAAGCCCGTGAGGATGCCCGACTTGGACGCCTTGCCGCCCTTAACGGGAAGCGTGCCCACAAAAAGCCCCAAGCCCGTGGCGGCAAGCGCGGATGCAGCCCCGCCCAGCAGGCACAACCCCTCGCGCCCGCCAAAGTCGACGCCCACGACCAGGCGCACGTAGCCGATCGCAACCGCCATCGATGCAAAGGAAACCAGCCACGAGCCGACAAAAATGCCGGCCAGCGGCGCCGTCTTGGAAAGACCGCCCACGCAGCGGCGCGCGCCAAGGCCCGACAGATTGGGCTGCAAATCGACGACGCTCAAGGCGGCAAACTCGGCAGACATCATCGCGACCAGGCCAAAAAGCGCGTAATAGTAGATGACCGTGCCATCGGGCGTGG
>CALFDL010000272.1 GCA_937950415.1 uncultured Collinsella sp.
GCCCCTCGGGCGGCGCGGTGGCCACCATCGCGGTCCCCCTGTGCGGGGCCTGACGGCTCAGGCCCTCGCACCGGCGTGCCTCGCAACCAAACGCTTCCCGGATAATAATGCCCGTTGCGGGGATCGCCCTGGCTAGTCGCCGCCCATGTGCATGAGCATGTCGGCGATGCGAGTCGCCATCTCGTCCGCCGCTTCACGGATGTTGGCGACCCAGGACGCAAGGCCGGCCTGATCGGATGCCTCCGCCTCAAGCACGTCGCAAATGACGGCGGCGACCGCTCCGGGAGCCGCCCGCGGCCGGGCACGCGAGGGAACCTCGAGACGAGAGGGGCTCGAGGACGACCATGACCAAGAGCATTAGCAGGAGCCAGGTGAGGCTCATCGCATCGACCAGCGCGATATTCGGCGCCGACGAGGCGTGCGCGATGCTGCGCATCAGCTGCGACGCAATGTACAGGCTCGCCCCCTTTGCACTCACCGTCAGAGCATGCTATAAGGTTATTGGTGGCCCATTAAGCTACCTCCAAGTGCCGGGGGAGTCCCCCGGCTATTTTTTTATCCATTCCATTAGGAGTCCCCATTGGCCAAGGAGCTCTGCATCTTTGTCGACGAGAGTGGCGATCGTGGCGGCAAAGCTGGCTACTACCTGCTCACGCTCGTCTTTCACGACCAGGCAGACAGCATCGCCGAGGCGGTCACGGGCTATGAGGCCAAGCTTGCCAGGGCCGATCTCCCTAACATTCCGTTTCACTCCGAGCCTCTCATGAACGGACACAAGGACTTACTGCATGATTCGTGTGTTATAGTTAGATGTCTCTAACTATTTGGGGGCGATAGAAATGCACGAACGCAAGGGCTTCTGGGACAAGAATGCCGGTCGGTACGACCGTTTCATGCGAAAGGACCGGGCGGCGTATGAAAAGATGTATGAGCTGATCTGGCCGGTGGTGAAAGCAAAAACCGTACTGGAAGTTGCTGCCGGCACGGGGCTTATCGCAAAGAGCATCGTAAATGCGGCGGCGCACATCGAGGCTACGGACGCTTCTGCAAAGATGATCCTTGAAGCAAAGCGGGACAATCAATCCGCAAAGCTGCACTTTTCCGTACAAGATATGTTCCGCCTGCCCTATGCACAGAAGTCCTTTGATGTGGTGATCGCGTCCAACGCGCTTCACATAGTGCCGCATCCGGAAAAGGCCCTGCAAGAAATCAGGCGGGTGCTGAAGGACGACGGCGTGCTCATCGCGCCAACCTTCACCCACGCGGGGAGCTCAGTTTCCGGCAAGGCAAAAGCCTATTTCATGAGTATGGCGGGATTCCCCCTCCACAGCAGGTGGACAAGCGAGGAATACCTACGTTTCCTGCATCAAAACGGCTGGGCGGTGCAGAAAAGCGCGGTGCTGAAGGCCTCGTTCCCGTTGACCTATGCGGAATGCACGAAATCGGAGGGGCCAGATGTCGTTCTTTGAAAACACCCGCAAGCCCGTGGGCCTCGGCGGAAAACTTATGGTTGCCATGATGAATCTGGGGCACAGCCCTGTGGCGCGGTGGGGACTTCGATTTCTACGACTTGCGCCAAATGCCAAGGTGCTGGATTGCGGCTGCGGCGGCGGGGCGAACATAAAACGGCTGCTGAAAAAATGCCCGCATGGCGTCGTCAAGGGCATCGACTATTCGCCCGTCAGCGTGGAGAAGACTAGAAAACTCAATCGAACTGCAATTCAGGAGGGGCGTTGCGCCGTTCTGCAAGGCAGTGTGGCGGATATGGCGTTTGAGGATAGCTACTTCGATGCCGCCACGGCCTTTGAGACCGTCTATTTCTGGCCCGATTTGCCCCGATGCTTCCGTGAGGTCTGGCGGACGCTGAAGCCAGGCGGGACAATTCTTATCTGCAACGAGAGCAATGGCGATACGGACAAGGACGAGAGGTGGACGCAGATCATCGGCGGCATGACCATCTACAAGGACATTGAATTAAAGGCGTGTCTGGAGCAGGCGGGTTTTCACGAGGTGCAGATACGCAAAAAGAAAAAGTGGCTCTGCGTCACGGCGCGGAAGTAAGGGCATCAAGCACGGGTGTTTTTGCATCCATCCTGCACATGGCGATAGGCATGACGGTCATAGCGGCTGTGCTGGCGGCAATTATGACAGTTCTTATTCACTGAGGAAGAAACCTATGAAATGTAAAATTGAGAAAAACACCGTGCAGGAGACGCTGATCCTCCCGCTGTATTCCCGAAAGCTGTGTACGGAGCTGTACCCGAACCTTTACAGGGATGAAACAGCGGTTCGTCTGCTCGACCAGATCGACTACGACTTTTCAGAGGCAGAGAAAAACTCCCGCAGCCTGATGCAGCGTTTTGGTGCGCTGGAGGTGGCCATGCGGCAGGGTGATCTTGCTTTCGAGGTGCGGGATTACCTGAAAGGCCACCCCAATGCGGCGGTGGTCAATCTGGGCTGCGGGCTGGACAACACCGGCAGAACCTGCGACAACGGTAGATGCAAGATCTACAATCTGGACTTCCCGGATGTGATTGCCTTGCGGCAGCAGCTACTGCCCGCCGGGAATCGAGAACAAAATATCCCCTGTGACCTGAAAGACACCGCATGGTTTGGCAAAATCGATGCCTCCGGCGGGGCGGTGTTCTTTGCCTCCGGGGTGTTCTATTACTTTCTGACCCAGCAGGTCCGGGAACTGGTGCGGGAGATGGCGGACGCTTTCCCCGGCGGTGTGCTGGTCTTTGATGCTGCCAATCGGACGGCAGTAAAGATGATCGCAAAAACATGGCTTAAGACTGCAAAAATCAAGGATGTTGGGGCATATTTTGCGGTTTCGGATGCCGCCAAGGAAATCGGCACGTGGAACAGCCGTCTGCAGGTCACAAGTCGCGGCTATATGCTGGGTTATAACGATTTGAGAGACCCTTCTGTCAGCGGCTTTTTCCGGTTTCTCGCAAGGGTCGGTGACAACGGGATGAAAATGCAAATCGTGAAAATAAGATTTTGAGAGGCAAAAATGCAAAAGACGAGCACTTCTTGCCGCTCAATTGGCAAGAAGCGCTCGTCTTTTCTTAACGCGTCGTATGGCGGAGAGAGCGCAAGTTACGCGAGCGCCCTTCTTGCCAGCTCGGCCGCGCCAAGGATTCCTTGGTCGCCGCCGCAGCCCGGAGCGCAGATGTAGCTCTCTATGTCCTTAAGCTCGGCGGTCTGGATGTAGCCACCCAGATATTCGAGGGTCTTCTTGCGGACGATGCCGTAGAGCTGCTCCTGGTGCATCACGCCGCCGCCGAGGACGATACGGCGAGGCGAGTACATGAGCACGAGGTTCGCGCACATCTGCCCCAGATAATCCCCCTCGAGCGCCCACACCTCAGCGTTGTCCGCGAGCTCGGCCGCGGGCTTTCCCCAGCGCGCGGCGATGGCGGGGCCGGAGGCGAGGCCCTCGAGACAGCTCGCGTGGCTCGGGCAGACGCAGCGTCCCTCCTCGGTGGGACGGGTCCTTACCAGCATGTGGCCGGCCTCGGGGTGCAGCATGCCGTGAAGGAGCCTGCCCGCGCACATGACGCCCGCGCCCACGCCGGTGCCGATGGTCACGTAGACGGCGTCCTCGAGCCCCTTGCAGCAGCCGAAGACTACTTCGCCGAGGCAGGCAACGTTCACGTCCGTGTCGTAGGTCACCGGAATCCCGAGGGCGTCGGCGAACGCGGCGCGAAGACCATAGCCTCGCCACGCGAGCTTGGGCGTCTGGAGGATGGAACCGTAGCGCTCATCGTTGGGGTCGACGCAGGTCGGGCCGAAGGCGCCGATGCCCAACGCGTTCACATCACGGGCGGTGAACCACTCGACCATTTGTGGGACGGTCTCGGCGGGCATAAGCGTCGGGGTCTCCATACGGTCGAGAACCTCGCCGTCGCCGGACACCACGGCACAGACCATCTTGGTCCCGCCGGCCTCGAGGGCGCCGAGCCTCATTTGCTTTTCGCTCATGTGATCCTCCTTACAAAGGGACGCCCGCAGTCATGGTCAACCGCGGGCGCCCATAACGTTGGCTTGTTTCGAGGCGACCCTACCTGGGCACGCGGTCCTGCCTTGCGGCAAACGGGGCGAGCACGGCGTGCGGCTCGCTTTGGTACCAGTAGGCGACGGTGGAGATGTCGTCCTCGCGCTCGTAGAGCTTGATGTCGTCGTTGCCGAGGTCCTGGAACGTCACGCGCAGGTCCTCCTTGAACGAGATCGGGTCGGGAAGGTGCCACCTGTAGAGGCCGTGCCTGGGCAGCGCGTCGTCGTTGGTCGCGAGCATCGGGTTCGGGTTCGGCTTGCCCGCGCTGAAGCGGTCGCGCGTGGCGTCGCGCGTCGAGCGGTACGGGTAGCCGGCGAACAGCGTGTTGAAGCACTGCGCCTCGGGCAGCGCGTGGGGCGGCCTGTCGAGGAAGGCCCAGGCACCGCCGAAGTAGTCCTCGGCTCCCGTCGAGGTGACCGTGGGGAACTCCTCGTCACCGTCGAGGAAGAACTTCATCTCGCCCTCGCCCCACCAATAGCGCTCCAGGGCGCACAGGGCCATGTAGGTGCCGACGTAGTAGCCCTTACCGCGCACGCCGTCGAGCACGGTGTAGTCGACGCCCCTGCGGGTGCTGCGCTCGCGGTTAAAACGGGCGTGGAAGTACATGGCGTCGTCCGGCACGTCGGTGAGCGCGTAGTTGAACGTGTAGAAGATGTACTTAATGAACCCGGGGTGCTCGCTCGTAAGCGTGACCTTGGCGTGCTTCCTGAAAGGCATCTCGAAGTAGCAGTTCATGCCGCCCGTCGGGTTCACGCAGATGGGCATCGAGTTGACGATGGCGCGCTCACCGAAGCCGTTGCAGAAGAAGTCGCCGACAGGGCACTCGACCGAGGGGGTCTCCTCGTCGTCCCAGTAGAAGCGCAGCACGAGGTCGCGCATGACGAAGCTGCCGGCGGCGGTCTTGTCGGGGACGGTCATCCAGATGTGGCGGATGATGCCGGGGCCCTCGATGTCCGCGAGCGTGATGGTCTCGCCGGACTCAAGGGGCACGCAGCACGAGCCCTTGCGGCCGACGCCGAGGTGGCTGGCCGACATGGCGGCACGGCCCTTCTCGCCCGTGATGTTCTCGGGGGTGATGGCGCGGCTTTCCTCACCGCCGTGCATCCACACGTCCTTAAGGAACTCTCTCATCGTCGACCTCCTCTATTCGTCGTCTTCGCACTCGGCGGAACTGGCACCGTTCACGTAGACGATCTGCTGGCGCGCCTCGTCGACGAGGGCGTCGAAGTCGAGTTTCTCGTCGGGGCGCGCGAGCGCGACCGTCATGGCGAGCGGGAGGTTGACACCCGCGATCACGTGGATCCGGTCGGAGGCGAAGCGGGAGAAGCGCTGGTTCACGCTGCCGCCGAGCGCGTCGGTGAGGACGACGACCTCGTCAGTGCCCGAAAGAGCCGCCTCGACCGCCGCGTCGAGCCCCTCGCCGTTGTCGTTCACGTAGGCGCACACGGCGTTGACGGCGTCGCTCTTACCCGTAAGGAACTCGAGGGTGTCCTTGAAGCCCTGGGCGAGAAGGGAATGGCTCGCCACAACTATCTTTCTCATTGATTCACCAATCTCTTGGGTCGAAGCTAGGCGAGGATGCCAGCGGCGGAGGCGACCATCGCGAGGACGATCACCACGAGGATGAGGACCGTCATGCTCGCGTTCTTCTTGGTAAGAAGGTAATACGCGCTTCCCGTGATGGCGGCGGGGATCATGGCAGGCAGGATCTTGTCGAGCAGCGGCTGAATCTCCATCGAGACGTCGCCGAAGCTGAAGCTAATCGGGCAGGTGACGCCGATGACCGAGGCGATGAGGCAGCCGACCACGGTGAGGCCGAGCACGGAGGCGGCGGCAGTGAGGTTGGGAAGCTTCTCGCTGAAGTCGGTGACGAGCTTCACGCCCTGCTTGTAGCCGAACTCGAGGGCGTGCATGCGGACCCAGAAGATGGCCAGGATGAGCGCGAACCAGATGCCGGCTCCCACGGGGTTGCCCTCGATGGCCATGTAGGCGGCGATGGAGCCCATGATGGTCGGGATCATGGTCATGAGCAGGGAGTCGCCGACGCCGGCGAGCGGTCCCATGGTGCCGATCTTCAGGTCTTGGACGGCGTCCGCCGCCGCTAGGCCGTCGCGTTCCTCCATGGCCACGCAGGCGCCAAGGATGATGGCGGCGAGCCAAGGCTGGGTATTGTAGTAGCGGAAGTGGTTGTTGAGCGCTTGCTTATAGTCCTCGTCGTTCGTGTAGATCTTCCTCAGGACCGGCGAGAGGGCGTAGGCGACTGAGGCGCCCTGCTGGGTCTGGTAGTTGAAGGTGCACACGCTCATGAGCCAGCGCCAGTTCGCGTTGCGCAGATCCTTCTTGGTGACCTTGTAGCCGGAGGGCTTGCCCTCGGCGACGGCGGTGATGTTCTCGTTTTCCATGGTTACTCATCCTCTCCGATGAAGGCGTCTGCGGAAGCGTGGGCGGCGAGCTCGGTGTCCCTCTCGGCACGCTGGTAGAACGCGATCGCGAGGGCAACGCCGACGATGGCGGCGCCGATGATGGGCACGTTCAGGAAGGCCGAGAGGAAGAAGCCGACGAGCAGGTACTGGAAGTACTTGCCGGTGGGCATGTAGCGGAGCAGCATGGCGATACCGATGGCCGGGAGCATCTTGCCGGCGAGGGTGAGGCCGGAGAGGAACCACTGAGGCATGACCTCGAGGAGCCAGTTGACGGCGGGCTGGCCGAGCGTCACGGAGACAAAGACGGGCAGGGCGGCGCACAGGCCGAAGAGCGCGGGGCAGACCCACAGGATGGCGTTCATCTGCTTGAACTTGCCCTCGTCGCAGAACTTCTGGGACTTCTCGACGACGAAGCCGTTGAGGATCTTGACGATGACGTCGAGCTGGATGCCGAGCATGCCGACCGGCAGGCCGATGGCGAGGCCCGTGTCCGCGCCCAGGGTCACGCCGTAGGCGGTGGCGATGATGGCCATCGTGCCGTAGTCGGGAATCGACGAGCCGCCGAAGCCCGCGACGCCGAGCTGCATGAGCTGAATGGTACCGCCGATGACAAGGCCGGTCCTCCAGTCGCCCATGACGACGCCGGTGATAAGGCCCCAGAAGACGGCATAGTTGACGAAGATCATCGGGATGCCGTAGTAGTCCACGTGCTTGATGAAGGCCAGCAGGGTCAAAAGGACGACCTGCAGGATAGTGAAGTTGACCATGATCCCTCCTTAGATGAGGTCGGCGACGGAGACGGGCTTGTCGGCGGGCACGAACTGTGCCGTCACCTTGACGCCGCGGGCGATGAGCGCCTTGTAGCTCTGGACGTTCTCGGCGGAGGCATAGGCGCGCTGGGTGAGCTGGACGCCGCCCTCCTTGACAAGAGAGCCGCCGACGATCAGCGACGGGAGCTCGATGCCCGACTCGACCAGGTGAAGGATCGTCTCGGGCTCCTTGGCGATGACAAAGACCTTCTCGCGGTCGTACTTGCCCGCCGCGAAGTTCTTGAGCGCGGTCTGCTCGGAGATGATCGAGACGGCCATGCCCGCGGGGCGCGCCATCCTCATAGTGGACTTCAGGACCTCGTCGCCGGCGACCTTGTCGTCGATGACCATGACTCGGGTCGCGCCCGACACCGGGGCCCACTGCGTCACGATGATGCCGTGAAGCAGGCGATTGTCGATTCGTGCCATAACAACACTCATGTTTGCTCCTATCAAATGAAGTTTTACGTTCGGTACTGCCTCGGCGCTATCCGGATTCGCGCCGGGCAAGGGGTTATCGGATTATTGAGGACGCGCAGTCAGCTTGCGGCGGCGCGGGGAAGGTCACTCGTCGAGCAGGAGGTCCGAGGAGCCGAGGCGCTCTTCTCGCGCCGGGGCGGCGCTCACGCTTATGTAGTCGAAGACATATGCGATCTCGCTTACGGGAACCTCTACGCGATAGCGCGTCGAGATGCTCGAGAAGCTCTGCCTGAAGGACTCGATGAAATCGGCACGCTCCTCCTCGAAGCGGTCCTGGCCAACGTAGGTCTCAATGGGGTTTCTGGTAACAAGGCGCTCGACGAGACAGCAGAGGTGGACGTAGAGCCCAATGATGGCGTTGCTGCCGATCTTCTCGCCTGTCCTGTGCTGAAGCTCGTGCACGGCGCTCTCGATCTCGTGGAATAGCCGCTCCGGGTCGAGGATGGTGATGGAGCGGATGACGTTCTGCAGCGTCATGTTCGAGAGCAGCTTCTCGTGGAAAGAAGAGAGCTCGGAAGCGTCAAGCCACCTGCCGAACACGGCATCAACCTTAGAGGCGGACGCCGTCGACATGATGTCCTCGAGGGCGACGAAGGGGACGGAGGCGACCCCGGGGTCTCCCGTGCCGATGACGGCGCAGACGCGGTGCTCGGAGAAAACGGCGTCATTCGACCCGTTCGCGACGAGCTGCTTGAAGGGCCTCGTGAGCAGGCGCGCGCCTATGGTGCGCGGGAGGCTCTGCGAGACGAGCTGGCGTATCCTCTCCGCGGCGTCGACCCCGGACTCGGAGCAGAAGACGATGGCGTCCTCACGGTTGACGCGCTCGATCACCTTGCAGTGCGTCACGCACGCGGCGGTCGCATCGCCAAGAACCTCGGCGATGGACTTGCCGCCGAGCAGCCCGACCCCGATCTCGAGCGCAAGACCGGTAGAGACGTTGTTCACCACGCCGATAGTGGAGTCGGTAACGTTCTCGAGGGCCTTATAGGCCTCCTCCAAGGAGCCCATGTCGACGAGGAACACGACCCCGGTGCAGTAGGAATGGCGGTCGACGAGGCGCTGGAGCGGACCGACGATGTCCTTCAGCTGCTGGTCGTAGGGCATGTCGACAGCCTCGTACACATGCATGCCGAGCATACGGTTCGCCGCGTCGGCGATGCTCGTCGCCGTTGAGTAGCCGTGGGACAAGATGACGCAGAGCGTCCGAAGGGCCTTCGCATCGCGAGACTCCGATGCGACGCACAGCGTCAGAAGCGTCTTCGTGAAGTGATCGAGCGAGATTCCCAGCGACCCTTCCACGTCTGCGGCGACCTGATCGGAGACGCTCGAGGCAAACGGTAATTCGGAGGTCACGGCACCGAGGAGATGGGAGATTTGCTCCGCACAGGCAGACTTTCGCTTAGCCAGGCCGATGCCCGGCCACAACTGCAGGCAAATCTCCTGGGCCAGCAGAAAAGCGACCTTCCTCGAAAGCTCGATGCCATAAGAAGAGCCTGCGTCGGCAAGGACCGCGCCCACGATGCGCTCGAAGGCGCGCGACCTCGAGGAGGTAACGCCGCGGCCGAAGATCAAGTGATCCTCAACGCCGCGCACAGCGGAGACAGCTTGCGAGACGAGCTCGGAGACAGAGAGCTCCCCGGCGCAGAATCGCTCATCGAGAGAGCACAGGGCATCGAGCGCCTGCTCGACCGGCCCTGTGCTCTCGGCGGCATCCAGGGACGCGTCGATCAGAACGCCATCATCGGGCTGTTGATCGATCTGCGCGGAGGAGAGGAGCCCGCTGGGAAGAAGATACGGGCGAACGACGACGTAGTCGCCCTCGCGATTGAGGAACGCTTTGGCGCAGCAGTTCGTCACGCAGGCGCGCAAGCCGGCGATGTTATCGGAAAAGTCCGCGTTCACGAGGCAACGGTATGCGCCGCGGCTAATCTTCACATCAGAACCGATTCGGCACCCCTCGCTGCGCAGGAAGCTCAAGATGAGATCCTCGCGCTCCTCGGGGGTCCGCTCCTTGAGTGAGGGGACGCGGGCACAGATGGGCATTTTGCTGTAGGCCGAGGAAACCTTCAGGTCATCGGCGGAAAGCGTCGTCGAAAGAACGAGGCGAGCGCGCGGCGCATCCTGGGAGGCATCGAGCCCGAGGGCCGTCGCAAGGCAGTGCTCCATCGCAGAGGGAGAGAGTGCCTCGATGCCGTTGACAAAAACCACACCCCCGCGCGATTTCGCGATCGACTCGTCAAGAAGCCCGTTGAACGAGGCGGCGTCCGGGACCCCGGCGCAGTCGATGCGCACATAGGAGGAGTCGCGGGGCAGCAAGCCCTGGTTCTTACCGTACTCGTACACAAGACGAGAAAGGAAAGACTTGCCGACACCCACGCCGCCGCTCAAGAGGATGGGCAGGCCGAACGGAGGGTACTGAACCGCAGCCTTGCACTGCTCGATAACGGAGCTGAGGCTCAGGTCAAAGCCCACGGCACGCGCGAAGTCACGGTGATCGGCGATTCCCGTCGCCTGGATGAGGTCGGCGAGCGAGGCGTACTCGCTTGCAGAGAGCTTTACCTGAAAACGCTTCTGGAACGCGCGGCGATGAAAATAACGGACAGGCCTGCCCGCCACCTTAACCACAAGGCCGGCGCGAACAAGGTCGTTGAGGTACTGGCTCGCCAGACTCCTGGAGATGATGAGCGTCTCGGCGATGTCGGAGGTGGACAGACGGGCAAGGTCGTCGAGCGAGACGGCAGAGGTGAGGGCCTCGAGATGCTCGAGAATCCTGTCCCTCATGTCGACGGGCTTCTTTGCCAAGCTGTCCTGTGCGGTCTTGTCCATGACTTCTTACCTCCTTGTACAAGGAGTATAAGGGGAACACAGAGAACGGAAGGAGGCGCGTGGGGGAATCAACAGCCCCGAGGAGAAGTTCACCACTTGAGGGGCAGAAAACAACGGCCATTGAACATTCAGGGCCGACGCTCAACACTTCGGCTCGACACTTCGCTTTGGAAAGGGCCCTGCACGATGGTGCAGCCCTCCATCTCGCAGCACAGGTCGCCGAAGGTCGCGAGGATGCGCTCCTTCTGTTCCGCGGGCGAGACGACTCGGTGGGCAAGGTCCTCTCAAAAGGGGTCGTCCGACGCCGCAAGACCTCGATGACCGACTACCGCCTCGAGCAAGTGGCGGATTACCTCTGTACTATCGAACTTGCCTTGGTCAAGTACGAGGCCAAGGAGGACGGTGAGACGTACAACAAGTTCTTCGGAGGTATAGGCTCTTTCAAAAGGAACTGGTTCAAGCAAGCCCGCAGCAAGCGGATATAGGTGGCCTCGCGGTTTCGCAAGGAACGGCCAGCTCTCCTCTGGCGAGGAACACCGGGCGACGTGCCTCGAGCAGCGGAAGCTGAAGCACAAGCAGAAGCAGCGCGGGCAATGATCGGTGCGGATATGGGCCCAGACGTGAACAGTGCTACGTCCCCTGTTCACGGGGCGCGAAACCGCAAAGGTTGCACAGAGGTTGCAAAATAAGAAGCCCCCGACCTGTTTTCGCAGGTCAGAGGCTTGAAATCAACGAATATCGTTTACTCCCACTCAATCGTCGCGGGCGGCTTGGACGTGATGTCGTAGCACACGCGGTTGGCGCCGGGGACCTCGGCAACGATGCGGCCAGAAATGCGGGCCAGCACGTCGTAGGGCAGCTTGGCCCAGTCGGCGGTCATGGCATCGCTGGACTCGACGGCACGCAGGATGATCGGACGCTGGTAGGTGCGCTCGTCGCCCATAACGCCGACGGACTTAATGTCGGGCAGAACCGCGAAATACTGCCAGCAGCTGTGCTCGGAGTTGCGCTCGCCAGTCTGCTCAAACAGACGCTGGTTGTAGGCGTCGAGCTCCTCGCGCACGATAGCGTCAGCGTTCTTGAGGATCTCGAGCTTCTCCTTGTCGACCGCACCGATGATGCGGATGGCCAGACCCGGGCCCGGGAAAGGCTGACGGAACACGATATGACCCGGCAGGCCCAGCGCCAGACCAAGCGCGCGGACCTCGTCCTTAAAGAAGTGATCGAGCGGCTCAATGAGGTCGAAGTGTACGCCCTCAGGGAACGGGATCAGGTTGTGGTGGCTCTTGATGGTGGCCGTCTTGCCGCCCGTCTTGCGAGCGCCGGACTCGATGATATCGGGGTAGATGGTGCCCTGAGCCAGGTACTTGACCGGCTTGCCGTCGGTCTCGAGCTGCTGCGCCACAGCGAAGAACTCTTTCCAGAACTGCGTGCCGATGATGCGACGCTTCTCCTCGGGCTCGGTCACGCCGGCCAGAAGCTCGGCATAACGGTCCTCGGCGTGGACGTGGATAAAGTCGACGTCAAACTGCTTGGTGAAGACCTCCTCCACCTGCTCGGGCTCGCCCTTGCGCAGCAGGCCGTGGTTGATGAACACGCAGGTCATCTGCTTGCCCACGGCACGAGCACCCAGCGCAGCCACGACGGAGGAGTCGACGCCGCCGGACAGGGCCAGAATCACGCGGTCGTCACCGACCTTCTCGCGGAACTCGGCCGTCATGGTCTCGACCAGGTTGTCCATGCTCCAGTTGGGCTCCAGGCCGCAAATCTCAAACAGGAAGTTGCTCAGCAGCTGCTGACCGTACTCGGAGTGCTTAACCTCGGGGTGGAACTGCGTGGTGAAGATCTTGCGCTCGGGGCACTCCATGGCAGCAACCGGGCACACGTCGGTGCTGGCGGTAACGGTAAAGCCCTCGGGCACCTCGGAAACGGCGTCGCGATGGCTCATCCACACGGTCTGCTCCATGGGCGTGGAGTTAAAGAGCTTGGCGCCTGCCGTGCGCGTGATGGTGGCGCGGCCGTACTCGCCCACCTCGGAGTGACCGACCTTGCCGCCGAGCGTCACGGCCGTGATCTGATGGCCGTAGCAAAAGCCCAGGACGGGAAGGCCCAGGTCAAAGATGGCAGGGTCGATGGACGGAGCGTCTTCGGCGTACACGGAGGCCGGGCCGCCAGAAAGGATGAGCGCAGAGGCGTTCATCTCGCGAATCTCGTCGGCCGAAATGTCGCAGGGGACAATCTCGGAATACACGTTGAGGTCGCGGACGCGACGGGCAATGAGCTGACCGTACTGCGCACCAAAGTCGAGTACGAGGACCTTTGCGGAAGCCTTTTGATCCATGGTTTCCCCCTCTTGTTGGCGGGGAGCCGGTGCCCACCCGCGTGAATGAACAAAAATAACTTTCATAGTGTACACGTTATATGGGGTTTCTCGTCCCTCGCAGCCATCAGCGCACGGCAAACGCACGACCTGGGCCCCTATTTGACGGCAATTGAAGTGTTTTCAAACGTTACAGATGATGTAATACGTTTGAACATTGGACGCCCTGTGCCACAATACTGCCGAACGACTCCGCCTCTGTGGCGGCAAATACGATAGGAATACCAGCATGAAGCGCATCCTTCTCATCGCCACGGGCGGCACCATCGCATCGACCGAGGACGGCAACGGCCTCTCCCCCGCCCTGACCGGTGAGGAGCTCGCCCAGAGCGTCCCCGAGATCTCGGGCCTCTGCGAGCTCGACGTCGTGCAGCCCATGAACATCGACAGCACCAACATGCGCCCCAGCGACTGGATGTGTATCCGCGACGTCATCGTCAAGGGCTATGCCGACCACGACGGATTCGTGATTCTACACGGCACCGACACCATGAGCTACACCGCGGCGGCGCTTTCCTATCTGATTCAGGACAGCCCTAAGCCTATCGTGCTCACCGGCTCGCAAAAGCCCATGGGCAATCCCTTTACCGACGCCAAGCTCAACCTGTACCAGAGCCTGCTCTATGCGCTCGACGAGCATTCGCACGACGTTTCGATCGTGTTTGGCGGCGTAGCCATTGCCGGCACGCGCGCCCGCAAGCAGCGCACCATGAGCTTTAACGCGTTCATTAGCGTCAACTATCCGCCCATTGCCTACATCCGCAACGACCGCATCGTGCGCAACGGGCTTCACGGCACGCATCAGGGCGAAAACCCGGTGCGTTTCTACGACAGCATCGACCCGCGCGTATTTGTCCTTAAGCTAACGCCTGGCGTGAACCCGGGTATCCTGGACGCCCTAGCCGATAGCTACGATGCTGTAATTCTTGAGACCTTTGGCATTGGCGGTATTCCCGAGTTTGGCGAGTCCGGCGAGTCATTCCAGGAGGCGATTTTCCGCTGGGTCGATTCGGGCCGCACCGTCGTTATGACCACGCAGGTCCCCGAAGAGGGCCTCGATCTGGGCGTTTATGAGGTCGGCCGCGCTTATGCCGATCATCCGGGCATTCTGCGCGGCGATGACATGACCACCGAGACGCTTGTGGCCAAGACCATGTGGGCACTCGGCCAGTCACGCGATGCCGCCGAAATCCAGCGCCTGTTCTACAGCCAAGTCAACCACGACCGTATCCCGATGGCGTAATCTCTAAGGCAGCTCCATTTATCGCAACCTTAAACGACAGGTGGTCCCCCTCGGGCCGTGCAAAAATCGGAGTATTCTGCAATTTCTCCGCCGGAGGCATAGAATCGACCGATTGTTAGACGAACTTTTAGGACGAGGGTTCCGTCTAGTAAATATTTATTCCTCATTTTTATTTAGCGTGTGGATTAACTACTGCCAAAAAGGCAAAGCCAGCCGCTCGAGCTACCATCTACGGCCAAACTGGTGCTGAATACTCGCGATTTTGCACATCGCAACCAGGGGGACCCGCCCAAAGAGTGTCAAATACAGCGGTGGAACGCCCTATTCGATACCCTCGAGAAGCTCTGACACCGTCATGCCGAGTGCGGGCGCGATCTTAAATAGAACCTTGAGCGTGAAATTTGCCGTCCCATCTTCGATTCGGTCGAGGTAGGGTCGGCTGATTCCTGTCGCCACACAAAAATCAACCTTGGAGATACCAAGGTCTCTGCGTGTCTCTTCGACCCGCCTGCCAAGAATCTGTTTCGCACGTTCGTCCATGCAGCCGAGTTTGAAATGGAGCCGAACATAAACGTAAACTATAGTTTACGTTTTGCCGAATACACAGGAGTTTTCTATGTCGGGTTCTTCGGTCCGCATGTACCGAGCCACGCTTCGCACAAACAGCGCACCGCCCAAGCTCGTCGTCGTTGAAGCTGAATGCCTTTCGCCCGATGAGCGCACAGCATTTGCATTGCTATCAAGTCGCGTCGCCGCCGTTCTGGTCCCTTGCCCAGCGCAAGGTGAACTTGCTATCCAATGCCAGGCGCACAGCTGCTCGCTCAATCAGGCTGCCGTAATCGCAACCAGCCAACGCGGCCTGCCCCTTCTCCTGGAAGCCGGTATCGCACTCGCCCTTCGCGGCGCCGGATACGAAAACGAGGCCGCCGCCGACATGGTCTTTAAACCACGATCGAGCGGCGGCCTCGCAGCAGCCATCGAATATGCTTGCAGGCTCGTTGCCTAAAAGGACAAGCTAGAAACCAAAGCCAAAGCCCGTTCCGGTAATCGCCGAGTACATAAAGTAAACGTTGATCACGTTGAGGAACACACCCGTGATGCAACCGTTGCGCAGGTAGCGCTCGCACACAATGCGCGCCATGGCGGCGGAGTCATCATTGTTTTTAGCCTGGCGTCCTGCCGTAAAGTACGTCGCCACGCTCAGCAGCAGATTGAGTACCGGCAGCGCCAACAGCTCGTAGCTCTTGCCCCAGCGCGTCACCTCGCCGGCGGCGTTAAACTTCGTTGCCACCTCGGGACCAATGTTGGGGATCACAAACGCCGCTACCACCAGCGGAAGAACCGCAAGTACGAGCAGTGCAATACCCATGTAGCCGGCTTTTTTGCCATATTTAAACATATGCGTCGTCCTTACACGTTAAAGCGGAAGTGCACGACGTCGCCATCGGCCATGACATAGTCCTTGCCCTCAATGCGCAGCTTGCCGGCGGCCTTGGCGCCCTGCTCGCCGCCGAGCTCGATGTAGTCGTCGTAGCCAATGACCTCGGCTTTAATAAAGCCGCGCTCAAAGTCGGTGTGGATGACGCCAGCAGCCTGCGGAGCGGTCGCACCCTGACGCACCGTCCAGGCCTTGACCTCCATCTCGCCAGCCGTAAAGAACGACTGCAGACCGAGCAGCTTGTAGGCAGCCTGCGCGAGCACGTCCAGACCGGGCTGCTCCAGGCCCAGGCTCTCCAGGTAGTCGGCAGCGTCCTCGGGATCGAGCTCGGAAAGCTCGGCCTCGATCTTGGCGCAGATAGGCAGCGGCTTGACGCCGTCGATGGGCGCCAGGTCCTCGTTGAGCATATCCTCGTCCACGTTGGCCACATACAGGATGGGCTTCATGGTGAGCAGGAACAGCCCCTTGGCGGCGGCACGCTCCTCGTCGGTCATCTCCATGGATGCGGCGCGCTTGCCCTCGTTGAGCCAGGCAAGCAGGCGCTTGGCAACCTCGAACTTGGGCATGAGCTCCTTGTCGCGCTTGGCCTCCTTCTCGAGCTTAGGCAGCTGCTTCTCGAGCGTGCCCATGTCGGCCAGGACGAGCTCGGTCATGATGGTGTCGGCATCGCCGGCGGGATCGACGAACTCGCCCGTGCGGCCCACCTCACGCATGACGTTGGGGTCCTTAAAGTAGCGCACGACCTCGCAGATGGCGTCGGTCTCGCGGATGTTTGCCAAGAACTGGTTGCCCAGACCCTCGCCCTCGTTAGCGCCCTTCACCAGACCTGCGATGTCGACGAACTCGACCGTCGCCGGCACAATGCGACCCGGGTTAACGATGTCGGCGAGCTTTTGCAAGCGGCTATCGGGCACGTCGACGATGCCCACGTTGGGGTCGATCGTGGCGAACGGGTAATTGGCGGCAAGGCCGGTCTTTTTGGTAAGCGCGGTGAACAGCGTCGACTTGCCTACGTTGGGCAGGCCCACGATACCGATGGAAAGGGACACGACAGCTCCTTTTGGTACAAGCATTTCAAACTGCATAAGTATAGCGCCGCCGCAGCATCTGGGCGAACCCGGACACAACGGCGGCACGAATGAAGCAGAGATAGGAGTCGCTGACTAGTCCGCGAGCTTCTCCACCTGATCGAGCATCTTGCCAAACTTGGCCTTTGCTTCGGCTTTGACCTTCTCAGCTTCTTCGTGAGCCTTCGCCTTCTGGGCGGCCTTTTCCTCGGCCTCGGGGTCGACGACGACCAGATTGGACGCGTCGTGCTCAACAAGCTTGAGCGCATGCTCGGGACACACCTTGACACAGGCGCCGCAGCCCAAACAATACGTGGACTCCAACGCAAAGCGGCCGCTTCCCACCAGATCGCAGGCGAACGTGGGACATACATTGACGCACTCGCCACACGACGTGCACTTGTCAAAATCGCATTCCGGCGTGCTCGCCTGCATGTTCTGGGCAAGCTCGGGGTGGTTCTGCAGCGTCGAGAGCACCAGCTGCCGCCCGTGCGTGAGCGAACGGCGACGCTTGGTCGTCGTGGTGCTGCACATGGTGTTGAGCGTGCGCTCCAGCTGGGTAATCTGATGGCGGTGGGCTTTGAGCTTCTGCGTCACCGAGGCCAGCGCCGCCGTTGCCGGGTTGAGCTTGGTCACGGTAAGGCCCGTGGTGCGGGCAATCTTATCCATGTACTCCTTGCGCTCGTACTCGCGGCGCTTATGACATTTGAGGCTCTTGGGGTCGACCTCCAGGCCCATGCCCGTACCAGCCCACTCCTCGGCAGTGGCGATGGCCTCGCCCAGAATGTCCTCACCGCCGGTGTTGCGGCATTTATCGCACACGCCCAACGGCAGGTACACACTCACGTTGGGATAGTCCGCCAGTACCGAGAACCAGGTCTCGGCCGTAATATCGCCCACGCAGGCGACGACGACCTCGTTCTCGCGCGGCATGCGCTTGAGGGCGCGCGTGCAGGTGACGTAGGCGGTCTCGTGGCTCGTAGCTGCAGAGACGATATCGTCATACAGGTTTTTGGGCGCCAGGCGCGGCGAGATGATCGCCTCGGTCGGACAGGCAGCGGCGCACAGGCCGCACTTGCGACAGGAGTCGAGGATCTCGATGGCGTCTTCCTCGACCTCGATAGCGTTGACCGGGCACACGTCCATGCACGCGGCGCAACCGCTCTTTTCGTTTTTGCAGGTCAAGCACGGAATGGTGTTGCCGCGCGGGCGCTCCTTGTAGTCGGCAGGATTCCACTGCGACGCCGACGGATCGAGCGCATCGGTCACGCCGCCAAGCGGGTTTTTAAGAAAGTCGAAACCCTTGCTGATCTCGATAATGTCATCAAATAGATCGTGTTCCTGCGCCATGCGCGGCCCCTCCCTGAGCAGTGCAAACAAGCAAGAGATAATGATACGCTATCGGCCCACACCTCGGGCAAATTACACGCGGTGCACCTTGAGGGAAATAACCCATGGCCTATCGCCGCCCCGATTGCACAAGGTCAATCAAGCGCCAAGCTATGCCTCGCACATGAGCTGCACGAGCTTCTGTTTGGTCACCTTGGCCTGCTCGTTGGCCATATTGCGCTCGTTTCTAAAGACCGCATTTGCAACACCCTGCAGGTCGGCATCGGAAATCTCGCCAAGGCCCAGCTCCTCGAGCGTCGTCGGCAGACCAACGCGCTGGCAAAACTCGAGCACCTGATCAAGCTCGGGCGCACGCTCCAGGCGCAGCTGCACCACCAGACCAAATGCCACGGCCTCACCATGCATGGCCTTGCACTCGGGCAGAATCGTCAGGCCGTTGGCTATGGCATGGGCAAGCGCTAGGCCACCACTCTCAAAGCCAACACCCGAGAGCAGAATATTGCACTCGATCAGACGCTCAACCGCAGGCGATATACGGCCCTTTTTGAGATCGCGCTTGGCAGCGACGCCGCACTCCATGAGCGTGTCATAGCAGGCACGAGCCGTAACCAAGGCCAAGTGCCCCGGCGCGCCACCGTGCTCGTTGGCGCCGTGCGCCGCGGCGCACGAACGCGCCTCGAAATACGTTGCCAGCGCATCGCCCATACCAGCGACCGTCATACGCAGCGGGGCCGCCGCGACCACGTTGGTATCGACCACGACCAAGTCTGGATTCTTCTCGAGCATCAGGTAGCGGTCGAACGACCCATCCTCGTGATACAGCACCGAAATCGCGCTGCACGGACCGTCCATCGACGCCGCCGTGGGACATACGCACAACGGCAACTCGGCATAAAACGCAACGGCCTTGGCGATATCGAGCATCTTGCCGCCGCCAATGCCCACCACCATGTCGCAATACTCGGCCCGGGCTTCCTTGGCCATTTCGACAACGGCATCTTCCGTACACGGACCGTTGTAAATCTTAAAGAACGGCTCGCTTAGATCTTCATCCAGAAATCCATCGACGATCTGCCTGCACAGCCGATCCTCGGTGCCCTGGTCAAACAAGACATAGGCAGCGCAGCCCAACCATGACAAATACCTGCCCTGACGCGAAAGTTCGCCCGGCCCCTGAACATATCGGCCGGGACCGCCATAAACCATGGGAAGCGCCATACGAGAATCCGCCCTTTCATCAACAACAATTGGTGCAAAGCAACCTGACCCCTTTGCACCATAGCAAAAAGGGGCAAAGCCGTCTGCCGGCTTTGCCCCTTCCTTAGCTTGATTTACTCATCCATGAGGTAGTAGTGACCCAGTGCGTCGGCACCCAGAATGGCGTTTGCGACCATCTCGGGCGTCACCTCAAACGGCATGTTGCACATGGTGTCATCGGGCGCGCAGGCGGCCTCGGCAACAATCATGGCCTGCTCGCGCGTAAGCTCGGCAACGCCAAGTTCCTTCATCGTGACCGGTAGGCCCAGCTCAATGCAGAAGCCCAAGACTTCCTCGAGTTTCTCAGTCGGAGCATCCTCGAGTACCAGCTGGACGATGGTGCCAAAGGCGACCTTCTCGCCGTGATACATGCCGTGGCACTCGGGCAGCATCGTCAGGCCATTGTGGATGGCATGAGCAGCAGCAAGGCCCGAGCTCTCAAAGCCAATGCCCGAAAGCAGCGTATTGGCCTCGATGATATGCTCGACGGCAGGCGTGAGCGCACCCTTCTCCAGCGCGACCTTGGCCTTCACGCCATCGGCCATAAGCGTCTCGTAGCAGAGCTTGGCGAGCGCCAGACCAGCCATACCGCCCTTGCCGCCGGCGCAAGTGCCACCGTCGGCATCGTGCGTCGCCTGGGCCTCAAAGTAGGTTGCGAGCGCATCGCCCATACCGGAAACCGTCAGGCGCACCGGGCTCGCCGCGATAACCGTCGTATCCATAAGGACGATATTGGGGTTTGCCTTAAGGAAGAGGTACTTGTCGAACTGGCCGTCGTCGGTGTAGAGCACCGAAAGTGCCGAGCACGGTGCATCGGTCGAAGCAATGGTGGGGCAAATGATAACCGGGGACTCCAGGTAATAGGCGACGGCCTTCGCGGTGTCGAGGATCTTGCCGCCACCGACGCCGACGATGATGTCGCAACCGTTGTCGCGAGCGAGCGCAACCAGGCGATCGACCTCGCCCTTGGAGCACTCGCCGTTAAAGTCCTCAAACAGCAGCTCGGCCTTAGCCTCGGCAAAGCCGCCCTCGATCTTGGCACCGACGCGCTTCTTGCCCGAAGGCGTCACGATGACGAGGGCCTTAGCGCCGAGCGGTTCGACATAGGAGCCGAGCTTGGCGAGCTCGTCCGGACCCTGGATGTACTTGCTGGGGCTATTGAAAATTGCAGCCATAACTATCCCATTCTCTAAAAGAAAAAAAGAAAGGGGCTCCGTACAGATACGTGCGGAGCCCCTCGTTACGATAACAAGAGTCGATTAGAAATCGATGTCGGTGTCGTAGTAGCAGGCCTTGAGGATCTTCTCGAAGTCAGCAGCCTTGGTCTCACGCGGGTTCTCGGGCGTGCAGGCGTCCTGCTCGGCGTTCGCGGCGATCTCGGGCAGCTTGGCGAGGAACTCCTCCTCGGAAACCATCTGCGGGTTCTCGGCGTCGACCTTCACGCCACCATTCGCGTAATCCTTGATGGACTGCGGAATGTTGAGCTGGTCGTTGAGGTCGCGAATCTTCTGGACGAGCGCAGCGATGAGCTCCTCGTTGGTCTCGCCGGGAAGGTGCAGGATCTCCTTGGCCACGTAAGCGTAACGCTCGGCAGCACGGGGATCCTTGGAGTTCCACTGGATGACCTTGCCCAGGTACATGGCGTTAGCGGCACCGTGGATGATGTGGCCGTTCTCGAAGGCAGCACCGGTCTTGTGAGCCATGGAGTGAACGATGCCGAGCAGGCCCGAGGAGAAGGCGATACCGGCGATGCACTGAGCCTCGTGCATGTGCTGACGGGCCTCATGATCGCCAGCATAGGACTTGGGCAGCCACTCGACGATCTCGCGGATGCCGTGCAGAGCGTTGGCGTCGGTGAACATAGAGGCGAAGGTAGAGACGTAGGCCTCTATGCAGTGGGTCAGAGCATCCATGCCGGTGTGAGCGCACAGCTTGGCGGGCATGGTGTAGGTGAGCTCGGGGTCGACGATGGCGACATCAGGGGTGATGTTGAAGTCGGCCAGCGGGTACTTGATGCCCTTGGCGTAGTCGGTAATGACGGAGAACGCGGTGACCTCGGTAGCGGTGCCGGAGGTAGAGGAGATGGCGCAGAAATGAGCCTTCTGACGCAGCTCGGGGAAGCTGAACGGCTGGATGATGTTATCGAAGGACTCCTCGGGATACTCGTAGAAGACCCACATGGCCTTAGCGGCATCGATGGGCGAGCCGCCGCCGATGGCGATAATCCAGTCGGGCTCGAACTCGCGCATGGCCTCGGCGCCCTTCATGACCGTCTCGATGGACGGATCGGACTCGACGCCCTCGAACAGCTTGACCTCGAAACCGCCTTCCTTAAGGTCGGCCTCAACGTCCTGCAGGAACCCGCCGCGGCGCATAGAGCTGCCGCCAGAAACGATGATGGCCTTCTTACCCTTGAGGTTCTTCACCTCGTGGCGAGCGCCCTCACCAAAGTACAGATCGCGAGGATTGGTAAAACGTCCCATACTGTGCCTCCTAAACAAGCCCCTCTTAGACTTGCGTATATAACGGAGCACCCAATTGGCTCCGTTAGGACCGGTTTGCGCGTTGCCGGCGATGACAATGCGCGATGTCTAAACGTCTCAACGCTCAGACAAACATTATTTTACCGTTCTGGTTGGTCAGTTATTCACCTAAAGCCGCCAATGATGAAACGTTTTTTCTATCCCTGAAGACCCTTGTGCGGCATTCATACTCCCAAGCTGGGCAAACGTTTTATCAAGGTTGACTACATATCCCGGGCAGGACGGTGCCCCTCCAAAATATGCACCGTTCGCCGCCAAAAATCGACCGTTTGCGGCACCGTGATACCACTCGGTCGTCCAAGGTGCCGACATTTGTGCGACATCCGTCTTCGTGGTGCAAAGGTGCAAGTCCAAGTGCGGCACCCCCGGTGTGCCACATGCGGGTAAACTAGAACCTTATATAGAGATATTTGAACCCTAACCGCAGCAAAGGAGGCTCCATGGCATTCGATCCCATTCAAGAGGATTGCCATCGCCTCGTTCTTGAGGCCTTGCGCCGCGACAATATCCCGCTCACCGACGGCCCCGCCGTCGAGCGTCTGATGGAGCAATTCACCCGCGACCCCGCGCCGCTCATCGTGCACGATCGCGACCGCGCCGGACACCTCATTGCCAAGGTGGTCGAGGCCGTCGACTACCGCATTCCCTTTATCCCCGACGATACCCAGGCCGAGCAGGAAGAGGCCGCTGCCGAGAACATGCTTCGCGAGGCCGCCGCACTCGATCCGACCAACTGGGATGCCCAGCGCATGCTGACGGCCCTCACCGCCGACTCCAACGAGGAATACGTGCAGTATCTGGTGTCCAAGCGCGATGAAGTCGAGCATGATCTGGCGCTCAAGATCGCCTCGGCGCAGGACCCCTACGAGCGTGAAGCCGCAGGCGACCTTATGCGCCGCCCCTACCTGCGCTGGCTTGCCGCCCTTGCGTCACGCGCCCTCATTAGCGGCCGCTATCGCATGTCGCTCGAAGCCGCAAATCGCAGCTTGGACTTTGCGCCCAACGACCCCGCTGGTGTCCGCCACACCGCGATGCTCGCTATGGCAAAGCTCGAATACCCCGCCGAGGAGCTCAAGCGATTTCGCTCTGCCCACTCCGTCCCCTATCTCGCCAACACGCCGCTGCGCCGTCGTCCCAAGGACGCGGAGCGCGACTTGGACCCATGGACGCTCATCGCGCTGATGAGCGCTGCCTGGCGCGAGCTGGACTACGAGGGCGCCGAGCACTACTTGCGCATCCTTGCACGCTCGTGCCCGCACGCAGCCGAGGCGCTCTACTTCCAAACCGAGTTTCCCGATGGCGTCTATGCCCGCGTCAACGTGGGTGTGGGCTCCACCGACGAGCTCGTCCTTGCGCTGTCCGAGGCAACGCCGGTGCTGCAGGAGGGCCTGGGCGCTCCCGACAACGCCAGCTTTGCCGCCTGGGTCGCCACCAACGATATCGTGCGTTCCCAGATCGACGAGCGCATCCTGCGGGCGGCCGAGCAGGGCCTGCCGTTTAAGGGAGGAGACCTCTAATGGATCCGAGCGTCTACATCCCCGCCTATCTGGAGCGAACCTATCTGGCGTCGCACCCCGAACTCACCGATGCAGCACGCGAGCTTGTCCATAACGACGTGAGCGTCAACCCTCATAAGTATGCGCAAACCGAGCATGCCCAGGCACTGCTGTCCTATGCAGGCGTCCACCGCCACCTGCTCGACGAGCTCCATCGCATCGAGGACATGGGCAGCGACGAGGAGTTTGAACAGACGCGCAACCACCTGTTCGACGACATGCGCGATGAGCTGCTCAAGATTGTCCGCGTCGATGCGCATGTCCTCGATGCCCAGCTGCTCGCCATCATCCTGGCGGACACGCCCGTCGATGCCTGCCTGGGCGACTTGATGAAGCTCGAGACGAGTACGGCCGACTACCTGCAACAGAGCGTGCCCGGGTTTGATATGGAGGCCCCGCACTACTGGGCCAATAATGTTGTGGCCGACGGTGTCACCGCAGCAGACCTTACCGTGAGCGAGCCGGCTCTTATCGGGTGGCTCCACACGCTCGAGGCCATCTCGCAGCTGTGCATGGCGAGTGCTCGTTACCGCGCCGCCGCCAACTATGCCCGTCGCGTCCTTAAGGCAGAAGGCTATCCCACCCGGGCCGCCGGCACCGTGTTGCTTGCCCTCGCCCGCTTGGAAGACCAGGACGGTTTTTTTGCCCTGGCACATCAGCTCGAAGAACAGATGGGGGCAGACGCACTCGAAAACTCTCCTTGGTACCTGCTCGCCCGCACGATTCTGCTGTTCAAAACAAACAAGATGCGCCCGGCGACGCGCGCGCTGCGTGAGTTCGCTAACCGTTGCGAGGGCGGCGCGTTCTTCTTGCTGAACCCCATGTACCAGACGCCGTATCTTCCCTGCCGACCCGAGCCGCACGACCCGTGGGATCTTTCGCACCAGGCCGTTTGGGAGGCCGACGGCATTATCTCGGATACTCCCGACTTTGCCCCCTGGGCCAACGCTTGTGAAGACGTATCGCAGCTTGCCCAGGAATTTGCGCGCCGTTACGGCTTTTAACGGCGCAAACGCCACGACCATGTCATTCACGTTAGGAACGGCTTCATGAACTTCCGCTCATCTCTCGCCTGCACCTCGAGCGATATCGCCCGCTGGGGGCTGCGCTCCGTCCTTAAGCGCCAGGGCGGCGTACTCCCCGGCCGCATCGCCATGAAGATCAACCCCGAGCTGCTGAGCGACCTCGCGGGCCTTGTCGACCGCAGCGTGGTGATTACGGGTACTAATGGCAAGACCACCACTTCCAACCTCATCGCCGACGCCGTTGCTGCCAGCGGTGCTGCCGTGGTGTGCAACCGTGCCGGCAACAATATGGAGCCTGGTGTGGTAGGTGCTCTGCTCGAGGCCCGCGGCGGCCTTAAACACACCAGCAGCGGCAAGCGCGTGGGCGTTTTTGAGTGCGACGAGCTCTACACGGTGCGCGTCCTGCCCAAGCTCAAGCCGACGTACTTTGTGCTGCTCAACCTGTTCCGTGACCAGCTGGATCGCTATGGCGAGATCGATCACACCCAGGAGGTCATCGCCCACGCGTTGGAGCTTTCGCCGGCAACGACGCTCATCTACAACGCCGACGACCCGCTGTGCGCCTCGATTGCCGCGCGCGTTCCCAACGCGAGTATTGCCTTTGGCATCGACGGCGCCACCAACACCGAGTCTGACCGCATTAGCGACTCACGTTTTTGCTCACAGTGCAACGCGCCGCTGGAGTATGACTACGTGCAATACGGCCAGCTCGGCGCCTACCATTGCCCCTCGTGCGGTTGGGCACGCCCTGCGCTTGTCCGTCGCGTGACGGGCGTGGAGCTCGGCTGCGACGGCTACGGCTTTGACCTGGTCTTTGGATCTGCGCCCGACGCGGCTGCCGCACACATCGCCACACGCTACAACGGGCTGCACATGGTCTACAACGTTGCCGCCGCATTCTTTGCCGCACATGAGTTAGGCGTGGATATGGCGCACCTGCAGCCCACGCTCGATGCCTATGTGCCCGCCGGCGGACGCATGGGCCGCTGGGATATCGCCGGCCGCACCGTCGAGGCCAACCTGGCTAAGAATCCCGTAGGCTTCGATCGACAAATCCAGTCCATTAAGACGGCAGGCGGCAGACTCTGCGCTTTCTTCCTCAACGACAACGATGCCGACGGCCACGATGTATCGTGGATCTACGACGTCGACTTTGAGCGCATCGCCGACACGCCGGGTCTTGTCGCCTTTGCCGGAGGCACGCGCGCGCACGACATGCAGGTGCGCCTCAAGTACGCCGGCATCGATGCCGCGATTATCTCGGACGTCGCGCAGGCAATTGGCGCCGTGGCAGACGAGGCCGCCGATGACACCTTCTACGCCGTCGCCAACTACACGGCCTTTCCGCCGCTGGTCAAGGAGCTCGACGGGCTTAAAGACGACGATGCAAGCTCGGTTGCCTCCTGCGCCGTAACACGCGCCGATGGGAGCGCTGTCCCCACCGATATTGCGCCAGTTGAGCTTTCGCGCCCGCTGCGCATCGTCTACCTTTATCCCGATGCCCTCAACCTCTATGGCGACGGCGGCAACGTCATCGCCCTCGAGCGCCGCTGCGCCTGGCGTGGCATTCCCGTGCGCGTGGACGAGGTCCGTATGGGCGAGTCGCTCGATCTCACCGACGCCGATATCGTCATGATGGGCGGCGGCTCCGATCGCGACCAGCTGGCCGTGGCGCACGAGCTGCTCGCTCAAAAAGACAAGGTCGCGTCCTATGTTGAAGATGGTGGCTCATTGCTTGCCATCTGCGGTAGCTACCAGCTGCTCGGTCGTTCATACTACATGGGCGAGAATCGCATCGAAGGTCTGGGTGTCATTTCCGCCGAAACCGTGCGCGGTTCTGACCGCCTGATCGGCAACGTCGCCGTCAAGACCGACCTGGCGCCCGAGCCCTTTGTGGGATTCGAGAACCACGGCGGCCGCACTCTGCTCGACGCAGATGCCACGCCGCTCGGAACGTCCGTCGTCACGGGCACCGGCAACAACGGCGACGATGGCTTTGAGGGCCTGATCTACAAGGGCGTCATCGGCACGTACCTGCATGGCCCGGCGCTGCCCAAGAACCCCGAGCTCGCCGACTGGCTGATCGCCCATGCCCTCGAGCACCGTGGCGATGCACAGGCCGCCGCCCTGCTGCCGCTCAAGCCCCTCGACGACACCTACGAGCACGCCGCCCACGACGCCGCCATGAAGCTCCTCCCCTAGCACCTCACCACCACAAAGGGGACAGGCACCTTTGTGGTGGTTTTTCAGTTTGCCAACGATATGTGAACGGCTAAAAAAGTCTGCTATACTCTTTCCCGCTGTCCCCATCGTCTAGCGGCCAAGGACGCCACCCTTTCAAGGTGGATATCGCGGGTTCGAATCCCGCTGGGGGCACCATTTGAATTGAAGAGCCCGTTACCCTCGCGGTAGCAGGCTTTTTGCTACCGATATGCCGGGATTCGAACCCGACAGGGTGCGAAGCTGAGGAAACGCGCAAGCGTTTTCCAGCGCAGCACGCAAGGAGCGGAGCGACGCAGCGGAAGCGGGCGGCGCCAGCCGCACGCGGACATCCCGCTGGGGGCACCATTTGAAACTAGAAGCCCGTTACCCCCGCGGTGACGGGCTTTTTGCTACCGATATGCCGGGATTCGAACCCGACAGGGTGCGAATCCCGGCATCATCGCAAGGCCTGTGGTCAAAAAATGGCAAATATGAGTACTGTTACCATTTTAGTTACAGCGATTTCATGCCTTCAGAAGGCGATTTAGCCGTCGGGCGTCCTACGGCGGAAAAATTGCAGACGTTTATCGGCTAAGTACTTGGACATATGTTGCGTAACACTACATATTTTGCAAATAAATAATGTTACAGGACTTGTGACAGTACTCATATTTGACGTTTTTTGCCCATAGCCCTTTATACCTAGGCAAATCGGCGGCAAAACGGGCTTCAAAGCGTCCTTCGCAAACAAAAACCGGGGCCCGCATGATGCGGACCCCGGCTCAATACCGTGACGATATGTCAGTTACGTTCTACACATAGAACAGAATGTCGTCGTAGGTCGGAACCGGCCAGTAGTCGGCGGCCACGATCTCCTCCATGGCATCCACGGCGGCGCGCAGCGTATCCATAGCGGGAACGACCTCGTGTGCATACACGTTGGCCTGCTCCTGACCATCGAGGGCTTCGGCCTTCTGATGCACGGCGTCGAGCGCCTTGATGGAGTCGTTGATGGTGGTGATACCGTTGCAGAGCTTGTTGAGCGTGTTCTGCTCGCACTGCATGGCGGCCTCCGCACCAGCGGCACGAATAGTCTCAAGGCCCTTAGCGACCTTGGTGGCATAGGCGGTAATGACCGGGCGATAGGTGCGACGCGCCTCGCGAACCATCGTGGTGGCCTCGATGTTCATGAGCTTGTTGTACTTCTCGAGCTTGCAGTCGTAGCGGCACTGGGCCTCGGCCTTGGTCAGGACACCTGTCTCCTCAAAGAGCGCGATGGCCTTATCGGAAACAAAGGCGGGCAGGGCGTCGGCCGTGGTCTTGTTGTTGGCAAGGCCGCGCTTCTCGGCCTCAACGGGCCACTCGTCGGAGTAGCCATCGCCGGAAAAGAGAATGCGCTGGTGGTCGGTCAGGACCTTCTTGCAGTACTCGAGCGCAGCGTCCTGGAACTCATCCTCGGGCGTACCCTCAAGCGCGTCGGCGAAGGACTTGAGCGACTTGGCCACGGCGGCATCGAGCACCAGGTTGGAGTCGGAGACGTTCTGCTCGGAGCCGCAGGCACGGAACTCGAACTTATTGCCGGTAAAGGCAAACGGGGAGGTGCGGTTGCGGTCGGTGTTGTCCTGCATCAGCTTGGGCAGGGTATCGGCGCCCAGGTCGAGCACGCCGCGCGTGGCATGGACGGAAGCCTTGCCATCGATGATCTTCTCGACGACCTCGGTAAGCTGGTCGCCCAGGAAGATGGACATAATCGCCGGAGGAGCCTCGTTGGCGCCCAGACGATGGTCGTTACCGGCCGAGGCAACGGAGGCACGCAGGAGCTCCTGATAGTTATCGACGGCCTCGATCACCGCGGTGAGGAAGACGATGAACTGCAGGTTGTCGAGCGGAGTGTCGCCCGGATCGAGCAGGTTCTCGGACTCGGTGCCAAGCGACCAGTTGTTGTGCTTGCCCGAGCCGTTGATGCCCTCGAAGGGCTTCTCGTGCAGCAGGCAGACCAAGTCGTGGCGGGAGGCAATGAGCTTCATCTTCTCCATCATGACCAGATTCTGGTCGATGGCCTCGTTGACTTCGCCATAGACGGGGGCGAGCTCATGCTGGCAGGGAGCGACCTCGTTGTGCTTGGTCTTGGCGGGAATG
>CALFDL010000273.1 GCA_937950415.1 uncultured Collinsella sp.
TATCGTGCGACAGTATCGCCTTGGCCATCCTGGCCGCGACGACGCAGTCGACGCCGAGCCCGGAGAGCTCCCTCTGCGGGGCGAAGCCGAGGTAGCCGCTCTCGTAGGCGGCGAGCGACGGGCCCGGGAAGCCCGACATCCACTCCGCGACCTCGCCCCACGGGTTGCCGCGGAACCTCCTCGCCACGGCCTCGCCCGTCTCCGCGTCGAGCGCGCAGACGGTGGTGGACCTGAGGTGTACGTCCATTCCGAAGGCGGTAGAATATCTAGGCACGGGAGCCTCCCAACCTCGTTGCGGCGCGGCTGCGCCTCTGGCACTTCAACAACATTGTCGCAGCCCCGACCCGCGGTCACGAGCGGGGGCTCCTGTCGTTTCCGTGCCCCTGGATTGGGTTATAGTGTCTGTTGTGGGCTCAACATAGGGGCGCTGTCCTTGTTGGACCGTTTGCGCCCGGGGCGTTACCCGAGCACGCGTACGGGGCCCAAGAGGCCGCTGGGCTCGGAGGGCTCGGTCATGCCGAACACGTCGGGGACGGCATGGTCGAGGGTGTTGATGATATCGATCGCAAGCGCGTGCTCACCGGCCAAAAGCGCGCCGGCCTCAAAGCGGTAAGGCGGACAGATGCGCGTGCCGAGGGATTTGCCGTCGAGGGTGACGGTTGCGGTCTCAAAGACCTCGCCAAGGTCGATGACGGTGCGGGTGGCCGCTTCGCCCAGGACAAAGGAGGCCCGGTAGCGGAATGTGCCGGCCTTGCCGGGGAACTCGGCCGAGGAAAGGTCGTGCAGATCTGCAAGCTCAACAGGCTCGCCAAAGGCATCGGTGCCAGGGGCAGAGAAGGCAACCGCCCAGGGCCCGTCGACGCATGTGGCTTCGTCTTCGGCGGTTGCCACAGCAACGGAACCTGTAGCCCCAAGGACCACGATGCAGCTCTCGTAGGGAGCCAGCTCGAGCGTGCCGTCAAAGGCGGCGGGCTCGGTGCCGTTGAGCAGATCGAGGCGCGCGCCTGCGACGGGCGTGCCGTCGGCAAGCGCAACCTGAGTGGAGATGCCCTGCTTGGGATGCTCGTTGACGAGCATCAGATAGCTCTCGCCCGCCCGCTCGTAGCGCAGTGCGCGCAGCCAGGACTGGGGCTCGGCGCAAACCACGGTCTGCATGCCGGTATTGGCAAGTGTTCCTGCGAGCTCGGTGGTCGCCAGGAGTTTGATGCCGGCGAGCGCGGTTGCATCCAGGGAGGCAAAGCCCTCGCGGCCTGCAGTGTCACCGTCGTAGCGCTTGTTCGGCAACTCATCCAGCGCGTACACGGCAACACCTGCGGCTGCGGCGCGCGCGGCAAAGTCGAGCACGGCTCCGCCGACAAACTCGGCTCCGGGCATCACCAGGCAGCGGTATGCCTGGCCGTTCACGCTAAAGCCGCTACCGTCTGCGGCAATTTCAACGGCATAGCGCCCTGCGTCTTCAAATGCCTCTGCCGGCACAATGTCAAAGTCGACCTGCGCGCGCATAAGCTCGGAGGCGGCATGCTGCATAAAGTTCGCCTCGCCTGCCCACTCGGCGTCCG
>CALFDL010000274.1 GCA_937950415.1 uncultured Collinsella sp.
GCTTAAGGCGCAGGTCAAGATGCCCCAGGGAAATACCGTTGAGCAGTACACCGTTTACAGCGATCCCTTTGCTGCAAACGGCGGATTTGCTGGTAACAGTGCTGATGGATCCCACTTTTCGTTTGAACAGAGCGACGGTCGCATCGCGCTTTCTGTGTGGCTCGTAAGCTCTAACGGACAGGGTTGGTTCTCCTTTGGCACCAACAGCACGCATTATTATCGAAATCTTCCCGAGGAAGACGATGAGTTTGCCTATCAGGCTGACTATACCGCAGCGTCCGACAAAACGATGCTTGCGCTGACTTGCTACGATTCAAATCTTACGGGGGAGAACGAACAATACCGGGAGTGGTTTGGTAATCTGGTCAACGACGTTCACGTGGAAAAGCAGGGCACACGCGACATCTATAGCGACTTTGCCAAGGTGTATTGGGAAAATTCGTCCGAGACCATGACAACGCTCACAAACTATGCGTTCTCGACCTCGAATCTTAAGAACGAGAATACGAACATTGCTAACGGCAGCTTTGAAGAGGATATACATCTAGGGAACCAGAGGCCCAGCAAGTTTACGTTGTGCTCGCCCCATTGGCGTACGACCGAGACGGACCATCGTATCGAGATCGTTGCCAAGAACGACTACTATATCGACCCAGTTGGGCATTCTGTTACGTTTACGCCCTCCGATGGTGACTATGCAGCCGAGCTCAACGCACACGAGGCGAGTTCGCTCTACCAATATGTGACGACCGAGCCGGGAAAACAGTACGAGTGGGGGCTCGACCACCGCGGCCGCTCGGGTCGAGACGCCATGGCCCTTATCATCGGTCCGCGACAAGAAAACGAGCCGTACAAGGACAATCAAAAGGCACTCGATCAGTACCAGCAAATTGTTCAATGGATTCAAATGAGCGTCGACAACTATGTCGGCTTGGATGTGGTCAATTTTTCCCAATCGGGCTGCAGCAAAAAGATCATCCTGTATTCAACCAAGTTTGACAAAGTGGGCGGATTTGCCAATGCGTCCAGCGGAAGCGCGTTCTCATGGACGGCCGATGCGGAGCATACCGAAAAATGGTGCGTATGGATCATGGCGTCCGAAAACGACGCGTGGGCTTCCTACGGTTCCAACGCGCTCGAGCAGAGCAAAAAGGTTGACTACGACTATACCTACACCATTCCGGATGGCCAAAACCAGAGCGTCTTTGCTTTTGTGGCCTACAACACGGCCAACGGGAGCAATTCGACCGGCAACTTCCTCGACAATATCTCGTTTAGGGAGTTCTATCGCATCGAGACATACACGACGCCCAACGGAAGCGGAACGTATTTTTATAACGCCAATACCAAGACGGCGGACTTTACCTATGCCAAAAACTACGTAGGTAAACAGGAGAAGAACTCCTACTTTATGGTCGATGCCAAACGCGATGACGGGGCAGTCTTTATCGGTGCTTTTGTCAACGGCGAGTTCTATTCCGCAGACGACGACGCACATTGGACCAGATTGGAAGATGGTACCTATCGCTTTGAGGTCGACAAGGTCACAAAGCACTACAAAGTGCACCTCGTGTTTTCCAAGGCAGGCGTTCAATACGATGTGAACGGCGGCAAAGCGTATCACTACGATCCGTACAATGAGTCCACGGGCGATTTCGTACAGCTTTCTGGCGCTGGAGCGAGCTATACCTCCCATGCTGCCGTTGGACAAAACGACGACTGGAAGTTTATGGGCTGGGAGTACGCGGGCTCGGGAAAAGCCGTTCGCTTCGATGCCAAACACACGGTGACCCATACAGCTCCCGAGGGCACCACGGATTCCGGCACTCTTACCATTAAGGGCAAGAAGGTCAATCCGGATACCGGTGCTGTGGGCGATGCGGTAACCGTCGAAAACATTCCCGAGAGCCAGGGCGCGACGTTCGTGGCGCAATGGAAGTATCGTCAGGCCTTTGTTGCCCAGCTTAAAAATGCCGATGGCACGTGGAGCAACGTAACGACGGGCGGCACGGTCAGCTCCAAGCTTAAGGGGGCAAAGGGCTCCATCGATGCCGGGGATGGCTCGGGCAAGGACGAGGACGCGTACAAAAAATCGGGCGTTGCCTACTTTGTGGATGACGGCACGTTTGTGGAGGCGGTGGCCGCTCCCAAGGAGGGCTATCACTTTGAGGGTTGGTACGACCTATCGAATCCGGACGCCCCGGAGCTGCTGTCGTCTTCACCCACCTATACGTACAACGTAAAAGATCGCCATACGGGATGCGTATACGCACGATTCACCCCGCGCACCTACACACTCAAGGTTTCCAAGAGCGTTACGGGCAATATGGGCGACAAGCGTGCCTACTTTAAGATGACGGCGACCTTTACGGGCCTCAAGGCTGGTCAGACCTACGCCATCGAGTATTCGGATGCGTCTGCCCAGGGCAGCCATGCGCTCGTGGCGCGACCGAATGATCAGGCCGAAACCGTGGAAAACAAGACAGCCTTTACGGCCGATGGCCAGGGCAGGGCGACCGTGCCGTTTGCCGTTAAGGACGGCCTGACCGTTTCGATTAAAACGCTGGATTACAACGCGACCTATACCGTGAGCGAAGACGATTACTCTTCGTTGGGCTATCACGCTGAGCTTACGGGTGAGAGCGGCACGCTCAACGGTCCGCGTGTGACCGTTGCCGTTGAAGCTAAGGCCACCAATTCCCGACAGGTCGCGGTGCCTACGGGTATCACGCGCAATCCCATCTATGCCCTGGCGATTTTGGCCGCCGGCGTGCTGCTGGCCACGGGCATGGTTGCGCTGCGTTTACATCGCGGCTCCAGGAGGGGCGGGCGCCTATGAGAAGACATGGCGCCAGCAATGCTGGTGGCGGGGCGCCCGCACGTGCCGCTCCGCGGGGGAGGTCCTGTGGCGCGGGGTACCCGATCGTGTCGAGCGCGAAGATGGGCGCACACGCGGCGCCAGATCTAAGGGGAGCAGACGACCGACGAGATATCGTGGGCTTTCTGGCGCGCCTGGCATTTTTTGTCGTGACGCTCTGGCTGCTCTTTGGCGTGGTCCTGGGCGTGGGTGCGGTCACGACCGGCGAGATGGCCCCGCGTATCTGTTCGGGTGACGTCATGCTCTACTGGAGGCTCAGCCAGGGCTTCAACGAGGGTGACGTGGTGGTATACACCGCGGATGGCGAAGAGCGCCTGGGCCGCGTGGTTGCCCGTCCCGGTGATGAGATCACGGTTACCGAGGCAGGCGAACTCATGGTTAACGGGGCTGTTGTGGTGGAAAGCGATATCACCACGCCGACGCCGCGCTACGAGTCTGCTGTGGACTATCCCGTACACCTGGCAGCGGATGAGTTCTTTGTGCTGGCCGATCTGCGCGAGGGTGGGCATGACAGCCGCCTGTATGGGCCAATTGCCCGTTCGCAGATCAAAGGCAACGTGATCAGCGTGCTGCGCAGGTCGAACCTGTAGGCATGGAGATTGGTTTTATTAAGGGCATGTGCCCGAGAGGAAGGATACAACATGAAAACTGGAAAGAGGCGACTGGCGGCGTTTACAGTTGTGGCTGCCACGATGCTGCTGGCTTTGGTGGGAGTTGTCACGCCCGCGTGGGCGGAGGAGGGATCTGCTACTCCGCATCTGCCGGTAACTGACAACAAAGTTACGATTGCCTCAAAACTCACCATGGATGAGAACGCCATGGTGCCGAGTGTGATGTTTAACTATTCGATTGCGCCGGCGGATTCGAGTGAGTGTGCGAGTACGAGCGGCATGCCCGTTACCCCTGGAGTGCCCGATGCCGTTTCGCTTTCACCGGATTCCGTTAATTACTCTGATAAAAAGTTGAAGCATGAGAACGCCGGCGGCACTACGACAATAACCGCTCAATTGAGTGCCGTCCTTGATGTCTCAGAGTTCACGGCTCCGGGCATCTACCGATACAAAATTACGCAGCAGAAGCCAGTCTTGGATGGCCTCAACGTTACGAATGGGGCGCTGTTCCTCGATGTTTACGTAGAAAATAATGGCACGGGCTATGTTGTCAAGGGCTGTACTCTTAGCGCAGAAGCAGGTTCGGGCAAGAAGACCGATGGCTTTGTAAACGATTATGCCACCCATAAGCTGACTATTAAAAAGATCGTCGCGGGTAACCAGGGTGACAAGAACAAGGACTTTCAGTTTACCGTCAGCCTTAGCGGCGCTACCGGTGAAACCTATAAGTACGTCAAAGTGAAAAAAGACGGCACTTCCACGCCCGGAGATGTAGCCAATTCGGGATCTACGGTTTCAGTGAACCTTAGAGACGGAGACTACATCATCTTTTATGGTCTTTCATCGGAGGACACGTATGCCGTAACTGAGGGCGACTACAAGAAGGAAGGTTATGAAACGTCGTACAAGATTGGGGAGACTGGCAACGAAACAAAGTCCAATACTATTTCTCCGAAGGGTATCGGTGCTTCTGACACCACGGTGACCTTTACCAACACCAAAGAGGCTACCGTTCCGACCGATGTTATTCGGACGGTCGTTCCCTATGCGGCAATCGTCGCGTTTGCTGCCGTGATGGGCGTGGTCTTCTTCCGTCCTCGTCGTAATCGTCGTTAAAACAGCGAGGATTACAGCCGATGGAGCTTAAACGCATAGCTCGGCTGGCGAGAGCCGGCGACCGCGTGCTTACGTGGTTTGCCGGCTTTCTCGTGCTGCTCATGCTGCTGTACGGGGGCTATTCGCTGTGGGATACAAACAACGTTATGAACGGCGGGTTCATCAGCGATGAGCTGCTGCACTACAAACCCACCGGGACCAACGATTGCGCACGCCTGCAGGATCTGATGGCCAAAAATCCCGACGTTGTCGGATGGGTCACCATCGATGGCACCAACATCGATTATCCCTTCGTTCAGGGAAAAGATAACCAGGAATACCTCAACAAAAACGTGTTGGGGGAGTCCGCGGTTTCGGGAGCGGTGTTTTTGGATACGCGCAACAGCCGCGCGATGACCGATCCCTACAATCTGCTCTATGCGCACCACATGGATAACGGTGCGATGTTTGGCGATGTCGATCGGTTTCTAGACAGGGGCTTCTTTGACCTGCACCGCACGGGCACGCTCTACACAAAGGATGGGGCGTTCCGGCTGCGCATCGTTGCCGTGTGTTCGTTTGCTGCGAGTGATGACATTATCTTTGGGCCGGGAAACCTGGACCAGGCCTCGATGCAGACGCTGCTCACGCATATCTCGCAGACGGCGGTGCATGCGGACATGGATGACGTTGGCCCTGATTCGCGCATCATCGCTCTTTCTACCTGCAGTGATAAAACAAACGGGCGCCGAGCACTTATAGCAGAGGTCTTGTAGCTCATTTAGGATGAGGCTTTTCTGGCTACCTTTGCCGTCCTACCTGCGCAATGATTTTTCTGGGACGGGGATTTTTAGCTACGGCGTTCCGTTAGCTTGACCGAGCCCCGTCCCAAATTAGCTATCCTTTGCTACGGGTTTAGCGGTCCTCGCGTTGCGGCCCGGCTGCCTCGGCTGTCTTTACGCGGTTCTTGTCGATGTACATGTTTTTGTCGGCCTGGGAAAAGAGCTCGCGCATCGTAGGAGGTTCATCAAAATCACTGGAAAGCGCGTAGCCCACCGCATAGCTGATGGGCATGTCGGGGTGAGCCTCGGAATACTCGTTCACGTTCGCACGAACCCGAGCGAGACAGGACTCCACGGCAGCTCGATCGGTATCCCGCAGCACCGCGATAAACTCATCGCCGCCGTCGCGGCCCACAAAGCAGGTCTCGGACGCCACGTGCCCCAGCTGCTGGGCAAAAGAACGGATGTATTCGTCGCCCTTCTCGTGGCCGAAGCTGTTGTTGACCGTATGCAGATTGTTAAGGTCAAAGACGCACACCGCAACGGGCGCCTCCGCGGAGACAGGCTGCTCCTGCCCCAAGATCTCCTCGCACTTGTTCTTGTTGGGTAGTCCTGTGGCTTCGTCGAGATAGACTTTGTTCTGCAGCTCGCGATTGAGCGCGGCGGTTCGCACCGCGCGAACAAGTTCGACCGCAAAGGTCGCCACCAAGCCCACGATGTCGATGATCACCAAGCCCTCGAGATGGTTGAGCGCCGACGCCTTCTCCTGAGAGTAGTCCTCTGCGAGTCGCGTAGCATCGTCGCAAATGCCAAAGAACTCCTCGCTCATGGAGATGATGTCGGTGCTCTCGTAGCCGACTTCGCGCACGCGGCTAATCTCGGCGCAAAGCTCATCATAATAATTTGCAAGCTCGGTCATCTTTGCCTGATACTCATCGTCGTCGAGACGGACGAGGTTGAGGTCATCACTTCCGTAACGCAAACCGTTGATGTATGAATCCACGGCTTTGAGCAGGTCATCTTGAGGCTGGCCCGCGTCCTCGAGCTTAACGATTCGCTGCGTGGTACCGCGCACCAGACCGGCGTAGTTGACCACACGCGCCGTGCCCTGGATATCGGAGACGAGCAGCATAACATTAATGAAGAAGAAGATGAGAACTGCCGTGAGCACCATCATGAGCAGGCGCACCGCCTGGCTGGCCTTCTTGGCGACAGAAGTATTCACAAGTTCATTCCCCCAAATGACAAAAGAGCAGGTAGCACGCAGTGTGCTGAAACTCATGGGTGGTTAACTCTACCATATGGGCCAGCAGCCTCAAACTGCAGTAGACG
Organism: uncultured Collinsella sp.; assembly: GCA_937950415.1. Classification (GTDB taxonomy): domain Bacteria; phylum Actinomycetota; class Coriobacteriia; order Coriobacteriales; family Coriobacteriaceae; genus Collinsella. Next base: position 6,699 of record CALFDL010000274.1, read on the forward strand.
CTCGTCCAAATTGGCGTGACGCTTGCCTTGTTGTTCTTGACCTGGCTGCGCTATCGGACATGCTTCTGGTCTTGGATCACCATGGGAAAGCTCATCCCGTTTTGTGCGTCTAGAGTGGGATGCGGCTTCCCAAAGGTGCCGTTAGGGGAAATCACATCCCGGTTTACCCCCTTGAAATGGGATGCCGTTTCCCGGAGGGGGCCCAGCGGGAAACGGCATCCCATTCTGAGCCCGAAAAGTGGGATACGGTTTCCGGCTGGCATGAAAAAAGCCCCCACAGCTCATATGAACTGCGGAGGCTTTATTCGTTGCGGCGCATTGTGTTTGGGTCGCTGAGATGAGTCGATTTGCCCCGAAAGAGGAGGGCATTGACCTTAGGGTCATGCCCGACGAATGAGCGACAAATCGGCCATCTCGGCGGGCCGAACTACTCCAGCTCAAACGCTCCGGTGTAGAGCTGGTAGTAATATCCGCGCTTGGCGATCAGCTCGTCGTGGTTACCGCGCTCGATGATCCGGCCGTGGTCCAGGCAGATGATCGCGTCGGAGTTGCGCACGGTGGACAGGCGGTGCGCGATGACAAACGTCGTGCGGCCTTCCATGAGCTTATCCATGCCCGCCTGCACGATGGCCTCGGTGCGGGTGTCGATGGAGCTCGTGGCCTCGTCCAGAATCATCGCCGGTGGATCGGCGACGGCAGCGCGTGCGATCGAAATCAGCTGGCGCTGGCCCTGCGACAGCTGTGCGCCGTTGCCGGTGAGCATGGTGTCGTAGCCGTCGGGCAGGCGGGTGATAAAGTCATCCGCGCCGGCGAGCTTGGCCGCCGCGATGCACTCCTCGTCGGTGGCGTCCAGGTTGCCGTAGCGGATGTTATCCATCACGGTGCCGGTGAACAGGTTCACGTCCTGCAGCACCACGCCCAGCGAGCGGCGCAGATCGGCCTTGCGGATCTTGTTGACGTTGATGCCGTCGTAGCGGATCTTGCCATCGGCGATGTCATAGAAGCGGTTGATGAGGTTGGTGATGGTCGTCTTGCCGGCACCGGTGGCGCCGACAAACGCGACCTTCTGACCCGGCTTGGCAAACACGGACACGCCGTGCAGCACCTCGTGGTCGGGTGTGTATCCAAAGTCCACGTTGTCCATGACCAGGTCGCCGCGCAGCGGCACGTACTCGATCTCGCCGGTTGCGCGATGCGGATGTTTCCATGCCCACATGCCGGTATGGTGGTCGGCCTCCTCGAGCTGCCAGGTATCGGGGTTCACCTGCGCGTTGACGAGCGTCACATAGCCTTCGTCGGTCTCGGGCTCCTCGTCGATGAGCTCAAAGATGCGGTCGGCGCCGGCGAGGCCCATGACCACGGCGTTGATCTGCTGCGAGATCTGACCGATCTGTCCGCAGAACTGCTTGGTCATGTTGAGGAACGGCACCACGACGGCGATGGACAGCGCCATACCCGAGATGCTCAGGTTGGGCACGCCCAGCGCCAGGAAAATGCCGCCTGCCAGTGCGACCAGCACGTAGAGCAGGTTGCCCAGGTTCATAAGGATAGGCATGAGGATGTTGGCGTACATGTTGGCCTTTTGCGAGACCTCGAAGAGCTTTTCGTTGCGCTCGTCAAAATCGGCCTCGGCGGCAGACTCGTGGCAGAATGCCTTGACGACCTTCTGGCCGTTCATGACTTCCTCGATATGACCCTCGACCACGCCGAGCTCGGTCTGCTGCGCAATGAAGAAGCGCGCGGAGTTGGAGCCGAGCAGCTTGGTCATAAAGGTCATAAAGGCGACGCCGGCCACAATGACCAGGCACATCCACACGCTGTAGTACATCATGATAAAGAACACCGTGACGATGACGATGGTCGTCATGAGCAGGTTGGGCAGCGACTGGCTGATCATCTGGCGCAGCGTGTCGATGTCGTTGGTGTAGTGGCTCATGATGTCGCCGCGCTGGTGCGTGTCGAAGTAGCGAATCGGCAGGTCCTGCATGCGGTTGAACATCTTCTCGCGCAGTTTCTCGAGCGAGCCCTGCGTGACGATGGCCATGGCGCGGTTCCAGAAGAGCGAGGACAGGATGCCGACGCCGTAGATGCAGGCGAGGGTGGTCACGAGCTGCAGAATCTTGGGCTGTGCGGCTTCCCAATCGCCCGACTGCCACGATTCGCTAATAATCTGCAGGGCGCTCTGAAGGAAGGTCGCGCCGATGGAGTTGATGATGGCGCAGAGCACCACGCCGACGACGACGAGGGGCAAAAGCACGGGGTAGAAGCCAAAGAGCGTCTTGATGAGGCGCGACATGGTGCCGCCCTTGCGGTTGAGCGCGCGCTCGGCGGTCGTTGCCTTACTCATGTGCCTCGCCTCCTTCCTGGGTCTGAGCTTGCGTTACGGATGCCTCGGTGTCGGCCTCGACGGCTCCTTCGCCTTCGGCAGACATCTTGTTTTGCGAGGTAAAGGTCTCGCGGTAGATCTCGCTTGTCTTAAGCAGCTCGTCATGGTTGCCGATCTGCGCGATACGGCCACCCTCCATGACGATGATGCGGTCTGCATCCTGTACGGAGCTAATGCGCTGGGCGATGATGAGCTTGGTCGTGTTGGGCAGATAGCTTGCCAACCCTGCGCGGATCTTGGCGTCGGTCTTGGTGTCGACGGCGCTGGTGGAGTCGTCCAGGATCAAGATCTTGGGGCGACGCAGCAGGGCACGCGCAATGCACAGGCGCTGCTTCTGACCGCCGGAAACATTGGAGCCGCCCTGCTCGATCCAGGTGTCATAACCCTTGGGGAAGCCATCGACAAACTCGTCGGCGCAGGCCAGATGTGCCGCCTCGCGGACCTCTTCGTCGGTGGCGTTCGGGTCGCCCCAACGCAGGTTCTCGGCAATCGTGCCGCTAAACAGCACGTTTTTCTGCAATACCATGGCCACTTGGTGGCGCAGGGCGTCCAAGTCGTAGTCGCGCACATCCACGCCGCCCACGTGCACGGTGCCTTCGGTGGCGTCGTACAGGCGGGCGATGAGGTTTACGAGCGTGGACTTGGCCGAGCCGGTGCCGCCGATGATGCCGATGGTCTCGCCGCTCTTAATGTGCAGGTCGATATCGTCGAGCGCCTGGCGCTTCGCATGCGCGGAATACTTAAAGCTCACGTGGTCAAAGTCGATGGAGCCATCGGCGACCTCGAGCACGGGCTCGGCGGGATCGGCGATCGTGGGCTCGGCGGCCAGCACCTCGGTGATGCGGTGCGCCGATTCGTCGGCCATGGTCACCATGACAAAGATCATCGACAGCTGCATCAGGCTCATGAGGATCTGAAAACCGTAGGTAAAGATCGAGGAGAGCTGGCCCACGTCGAACAGCGTGCCCTGGCTCGTGATGATGAGCTTGGAGCCCAGGTAGATGATGACGACAAACGCGCCGTTGACGCAGATGTTCATCATGGGGTTATTGAAGGCGAGCAGCTTTTCGGCGCGGGTGAAGTCCATCTGGACGTCGCGTGCGGCGGTCGCGAACTTCTCCTTCTCAAAGTCTTCGCGCACATAGCTCTTGACCACGCGCATGCCGGTGACGTTTTCCTCGACGGACTCGTTAAGGGCGTCGTACTTGTGGAACACGCGCGAGAAGATGGGGCGCACCTTAAAGATGATAAAGAACAGTCCAAAGCCCAGTAGCGGAATGATGACCAGGTAGACCATGGCGACGCTGCCGCCCATGGCGTAGGCCATGGCAAAGGCAAAGACCAACACCAGCGGCGCGCGCACGGCGATGCGGATGAGCATCATAAAGGCCTGCTGCACGTTGTTGATGTCGGTGGTGAGGCGGGTGACGAGCGAGGAGCTCGAGAACTCATCGATGTTGGCAAAGCTGAACGTCTGGATCTTGTAGAACAGGTCGTGACGCAGGTTCTTGGCGAAGCCGCAGCTCGCATGACTGCAGGTGACGCCGGCAGCGGCACCAAAAGCGAGCGACGTCAGTGCGATGAGCACCAAAAAGCCTGCGGTGGGAAGCATCTGGGCGACGGTGGCACCGTCTTTGATGGCGTCGATCATGTCGGCGGTGATAAATGGAATCAGCATCTCGCAGAGCACCTCGCCAAGCACGAGCAATGGCGTGGCAACAGTGACTTTCATATAGTCGCGGATGCTGCCCATGAGGGTTTTAATCATCCAGTTCCTCCCAGGTTACGCGGATTTTCTCGAGCATTTCGGCGAGCTGCTCGCGCTCGTCGTGGGTGAGGGCACTAAAGGCCTGCTCTCTAAAGCGAATGCGGGCCGCCTGGTCGATGCGGGCGTTTTCCCGGCCGGTTTCGGTCAGGCGAATGGTGAGTTGCCGTCGATCCTTGGGGTTACGGCTGCGTTCAATGAGGCCGTTGACCTCGAGCTTGGACAGGATCTCGGAAAGCGACCCCGGCTTGAGGTCAAAGTGCATGCCGAGTTCCTGCTGCGACATCTCGCCGCCGGGCTGCTTGGCCAGCAGGCAGATGATGGGCGCCTTGCCGGACACGCCTCCGCCATGAAAATGCATGTAATGGCCGCAAAAACCCAGGCCGCTCAGGATGCGCTTGGCGAGTTTGTCTTCGGCGCTGACCGCTTCGGGTACATCCGCCGGCTGTGACGGGTCGCCGCCGGGCTCGTGCGGATAGACGAGTGGTTCAACACACATATCTAAGCTTCGCTCCTCTCTTTAGTTAGGTAGTGGAATTGTTTTGTGCCTAACCAATTTAGGAGCACGAAAAATCAATGTCAAGGTACCAAACTTATTAAGTTACGGCGTTTTGCCAAACGCCGTAACCGCTCGACGCTGCAAACGTTCCTAAGCGGCAATCTGGCGTTCAATCGTCGGGCATGGCCACAAGGCCTATGCCCTCCTCTTTCACGCCACCTTGCTCGCTTAGGAACGCTTTCGCTGTCCGTCCTCAATCTGCAGCGCTGCCTGGGTTGGCATTTGAGTGATCCGTGGGGGACGGAGGATAACGGATCATTTTGGGCTGCGGTGACACCCTTCCGAAGCTGCTTTGCCCAAAACTATGCCGGATTACTACGATGAATTCGAAATCTCAGACCTCGGCATTGTTTTCGGAAAATCACAAGCTGTCTACCTGCGGTTTTGCTGGAGTGCAATTTGTTGTGGTTGGAGACTGGCGGTTTATCGTAGTAATCCGGCATAGTTTTGGAATGGTAGTAAATAGGTGGCAGCTACTGTGCCGCTACTGCCGTGATTTGCCTCCCATTTCCGAAACCTTTCCGCAACAATGCGCTCTTCGCGACCGTAGCGCCCGCTCACAACGTCCCCTGCGCTACACTTAGTCGCACTGTGGCGCTGCTGCGCCGTGCCCGAACCAAGGGAGACCCTCATGAAGAACACTCAGCTGCTGCTGATTAACGATATGTGCGGCTACGGCAAGGTCGCGCTTTCCGCCATGCTGCCGGTGCTGTCGCACATGGGCTACCGTATCCATAACCTGCCGACGGCGCTCGTTTCCGACACGCTCAACTACCCCAAGTTCTACATCCACGACACCACGGAGTACGTGCGCCAGAGCCTCGCCATCTGGGAGGAGCTCGGCTTTGAATTCGACGCCATCTCGACCGGCTTTATCGTGACCGAGGAAGAGACGCGCATCATCTCGGACTTTTGCCACCGCCGTGCGCAAAAGGGCACCAAGGTGTTCGTCGACCCCATCATGGGCGACAACGGCAAGCTCTATGCGGGCGTGCCCGAGTCCACGATTGGCCTTATGCGGCACCTGCTCGAGTGCGCCGACTACGCGGTTCCCAACTACACCGAGGCCTGTTTGCTCACCGACACGCCTATCGTCGAGCAAATTACGCCCGATGAGGCCCGCGCCCTTGTGGACGCCGTGCGCGAGCTGGGTGCCAAGTCGGTGGTCATTACGAGCGCCGTAGTCAATGGCACGAACGCGGTTATTGGTTACGACCATGTGGCGGGGGAGTACTTTACGATTCCCTTTGAGCTCATTCCGGTCTATTTCCCGGGCACGGGTGACACGTTCTCGGCGGTGCTCGTCGGCCGCGTTATGGCAGGCTGGAGTCTGCAGCGCGCGACGTCCGATGCCATGCGCGTGGTGGCAGAGCTTATCGAGCGCAATGCCGACCAAGAGGACAAATCGGCCGGCCTTCCCATCGAGGCCTGCCTGGATGTGGTTGACCATGAGTAACGCCGACGAGAGCAGCACCGAGGCAGCGGGCGAGAACAGGCCGCTCGGCGCGCCGCGTGGCAAGCGTCCGCGTATCCGCGTGAGCTGCGTGGACCAGCTGGGTGCGTGCCGCTGCCACCATGGTCACAAGCCGGGCGACGTTTTTGACTTCGACCGAGACCGCGGCAAGATGTGCGCCATGGCCTGCCATGTGGGCTTTCCCTATATCGATATCCTGCGCTATGGCGGAACTGTGCCTGGCAACGAGCCCGGTACGGCAAAGTTCTGCTGCCCCGAGGTCGATACGCTGAACGTCTGGCTTGCCGAGATCGTTGACGAGTAGTCGAGCGCAATGTGTCAAAGGGACAGCCTCTTTGACACATTCGCCGGTGGTGCCCCTTCTTTTGCTTATAATCTCAAATCTCTGCATTTCATTTGATTTTAGGTTCTAAAAATTCTGCGTTTCATCGATAATCAAGCGTATAAAACTTTGCATTTCATTTGATGACACTGAGGAGAGAGCCTATGCTGCGCAGGAAAATAGCGGCAGAGCTGGAGCGTTGGCTGAAGTCTGCCGAGCAAAAGGCCTTATTCATCACGGGTTCTCGCCAGATCGGCAAAAGCTATTCGATTCGCGCATTTGGCAAAGCCAGCCATGCAACCTACATCGAGCTTAACCTCATGGAAAACCGCCAGGCAAAAGATGCTCTTCTCGAGGCGCGGAATGCCGATGATTTCATCAGCAGGGTGACGCTTCTTTCGGGAAAGTCGATTGCGCCAGGCAAAACGCTCGTGTTTATCGATGAGGTCCAAGAGGCCCCCGACATCATGACGATGGCAAAGTTCCTTGTTGAGGACGGGAGGTGCCGCTGGGCGTTTTCGGGGTCAATGCTCGGGACTCAGTTCAAGGGCGTCAGGTCCTATCCCGTGGGGTATGTTCACGAGCTTAGGATGTTCCCGCTCGATTTTGAGGAGTTTTGCTGGGCAATCGGGGTGAGCGAGGGGGCTCGCCAAACGATACGTGACGCGTGTATCAGCGAGAGGCCCATTCCTGATTACATTCATGACGCGATGATGGCAAACTTCAGGACCTATACCGTTGTCGGCGGAATGCCGGAGGTCGTGCAGCGTTTCCTTGACACGCAGGGCGACCTTGCCTCTGTTCGTCAGCTACAGTCAGAGCTCAACGAACAGTACCGGCGGGATATCTCCAAGTATGCAAGCGGGCGAGCCCTTCAGGTGCAGAGCATCTACGATCAGCTCCCTATTATGCTCGAGGGCGAAAACAAGCGCTTCGTGCTCAATTCCATTGACCCCAAGGCTCACTACGAGAAGTATCAGCGAGATTTTGTATGGCTTGTCGATGCCGGCGTTGCTCTCAAAGCCGATATCGTAACCGAGCCAAAATCGCCCCTGCTCAAGACGGCGCGGCCATCGCAGTTCAAGCTATATCAATCGGATACGGGCATGTTGATGGCGCGTTACCCCGTTGGAGTCGCCCAGGCGGCGTATCTTGATAGCAAGGAGCCCAACCTGGGCGGCATTTACGAAAACGTGGTGGCCCAGCAGCTGGCTGCCCAAAATCGCCAGCTTTACTACTATCAGACAAAAAAGCGCGGTGAAGTGGACTTTGTGGTCGATGGACCGGATGGGACGGCTGTTCCGATCGAGGTTAAATCGGGCTCCTATTACCACGCGCACGCTGCGCTCGGTCATGTGCTTGATACGGCTGAATATGGCGTAAGGCTCGGGATTGTTTTCTCGAGAGGCAACGTTGAGCGCAACGGAGCGGTTCTCTATTTGCCGCTATATGCGACCTGGGCCCTTTCGGATGTTTTGGGCGACTTCTGTGCCAAGGGGATTAAGCTGGAGGTCAAGCCGGTCTAGGGCCGGTCCCGGATGTGACAAAGGGGCAGTCCCTTTGTCACATTCATGAGCGTTGATTTTCTCCCACCGAGATAACGAGCGTGGATTTTCTCCCGTTTAGAGCGCGCTCGAACGCTCAAAGTGGGAGAAAATCCACGCTCATTTTTCATGCGGGAGATTATCCACGCTCATTTCGCGCCGAAGGCGTGGTCTGCGACCTCGCTTGCCTACAGCTGCTCGAGCATAGCGGTGCAACCGGCGAGTACATCGCGGTAGGTGGCGTCGAAATTGCCGGTGTACCAAGGATCGGCCACGTCACCGGGGCGATCGGTCCAATCGAGCAGGCGCGAGATCTTGCCGTCGGGGTCGTCGCCAAAGATGCGACGCAGGCCACGGGCGTTCTCGGCATCCATATAGACAATGTGGTCCCAGTCGCCATACTCCGCGCGACGCACCTGGCGGGCACGGTGCGCAACGACGGGAATCCCGACTTCGCGCAGCTTGGCGACCGTGCCATGATGCGGCGGGTTGCCGATCTCCTCAGTTGAGGTCGCAGCGGAGTCAATGACAAACTCGCCCGCGCGCCCGGCGCGCCGCACCAGCTCGGTAAACACGGACTCAGCCATCGTCGAGCGACAGATATTTCCATAGCAGATAAAAAGAATGCGTTGCATGAGCGGCTTCCTTTCTAGGCGGTCGCGCAGGGCTTACAGACTGCTCTTGAGGCAGTTTGCTCCAATAAAGCCCGCTGCGTACAAGGGGAGGTGGCGCAGCTCGCGCCCGTCATCGGTTTCGCTGCGGGAAAAATTGTTCTCGGACAAAATGTAGGCATATGGCGATCGGGCTTTGTCCATAAACGACCCGAGGGTTCTCGCGCGCACGTTACGTGCGGACTTTACTTCGACGGGCATAATTTCCATACGGTCGGTCTGAAGTAAAAAATCGAGCTCGCCGGTCGTCTTCCAAGACGACGGCGGCACCCAGTAATACGTCTGCAAGCTATTGCCCGAAAATGCTTGCATGACCGAGTTTTCCGCCAGGGCGCCTCGGAAGTCGGAAGATAGCGCTATGGCGGAATCCTCTTTGAGGTCGAGCCAGAGCCGCGGGTTGATGCCGAGTTTGTAGAACATGAGGCCGGTATCGAGAAGATAGACCTTAAAGAAACTTCCATCTTCGTCGTCGAAGGGAACGAGGGGAGGCTCGATGCCTTCGGTCAGGTTGTTGACCGATATGATGCCGGCGCCTTCGAGCCAGTCGAGCGGCTCGATAAGCTTGGCGCGACGGCCTCCGCGTTCGACCTCGGAGTACTTGAATTTTTTTGTGGACGATCTCAGCAGCTGGGACGGAATGGAGCGCCAGACCTTGCGCGCCGCCACGCCGCTGATCCCGTTTTCGGGGTCGGTCATATCGGCGGTATAGGTCTCGTCGATTTCGCGCTGCTCGACGCGCGCATCCTCGATGGATAACGTCTTGCGATATGCGTTGACGGCGGCGGGCATGCCGCCCACGATCTGGTATCGATGAAACAGGCTGAGCGCGGCTTGGTGCGCGGCGTAGGTCTCGAGCGTGCCGGCGTGGGTACGAATGGCATTGGCCATCTGCTCCTCGTCGAGCGCCCAGAGAAACTCCTCGAACGACATAGGATGCATGGTCTCTTGACGAACGCCGCTGGGAAAAGGCAACTTGCGCTTGCGCGTGGCGACGCCGAGCTGACTGCCGGTCGCGCATATGCGCCAGCCCGAACCCGAAAAAAAGCGAAGCGAGTTGAGCGCCCGTTCGCAGAGCTGCACCTCGTCAAACAGGATGAAGGCGGTTTCTTTGCGAATGGGGGTGCGTTTATAGTCTGAGATTCGCGCCACGATGGCGTTAACGTCGTCGGTGGGACAGTCGAACAGCGGAGCGATCAGCTCAAGATCGGTCTGAAAGTCGAGTTTGACAAACGCATCGCCGGCAATTCGTCTGCCGATTTCCTCGGCAACGTACGTTTTGCCTACGCGTCGCGCACCACGGATGAGGAGGGGGCGCGACGCGTCCTTTGTCGCCCATGATTCGATAACGGATTCGATTGATCTGCGCATGGGGCCGCCTTTCCAATTTCGTGTACTTCAGATACATAGTTTAGTACGATTTCATGTACTTGGAATACACGAAATAGTAGAAAAGTGTGTATCTGAAGTACACGAAATTGCACTGCTGGAGCTTGCAGGCGGATAAACACTACTCGTATGGGACGGTTTTCACCGGTTGCTCGCCACCTTGGGCTATGTTCGCCCCTATGCCTGCATCCGGGGCTGTGCAGATTGACGACGGCGCTCCCAGCGAGCCAACTTAATCGTCACCAGCGTGAGCGCCCAGGCCACAAGCGAGAACGCGGCGCCCACTGCACCCACGTACGCAATGCCAATGCTGCTTACCACGGCGCCGCCCACTGCGGTGCCAAACGAGATGCCGACGTTAAACGCCATGGGCTCAACCGAACTTGCGAGTACCATCGACTTGGGATGGCGGCTGCGTGCCACGTCCATAAAGTGCGTGATGCATGAGACCGAGAACAGGTACATGAGCATCGCCAGGCTAAAGACAAAGACCAGCGCGAGCGGCATGGCGGCGCCCACGGCAAACAGCCCGAGCAGTGCCGCCGCCTGCAGCACAAACGTAACCAGCAGCGCCTTCATGCCAAAACGCGCATCGATCCATCCGCCCAGGATGTTCGAGATCAGGCAGAACACGCCATAGGCCATAAGTGTGGTGCTCGCCTGAACGGTATCCATGCCCAGCATCTGCTCCAGATAAGGCGTCACGTAGCCGTAGAATACGTAGACCGAGCCCACGCCAAACAAGAAGATGAGCATGCCGGTGATGATACTCGGCTCGCGTAGTAGCCCCGCCTGCTCGCGGAAGGTGGCGGGCTCATCGGTCTGCCCGGCGCGAGGCATAAACGCCACGAGCGCGCTACAGATCAAAACGGCAAAGGTCAGCGTGCCGTACATGGCCACGTGCCAATCGAGTGTGTCGGCCACAAACTTGCCAATCGAGGTCACAAAGACCATCGCCACGGAAAACGCGCCGTACACGACCGAGATGGCAAGTGAGGTTTGCTGCGGGGATAGCAGCTCAGGGATGTACGTCACGCCCACGGCGAGCAGCGCACCCGAGACAGAGCCCAGGACAATGCGTGAGATAAACAGCACCTGGAAGTTGGGAGCCAACGCCATGACCAGGTTGCCGAGCACAAAGACGACGCTATAGCACACGAGCAGCTGGTAGCGGCGAAAACGCCCCGTGCTGAGCGCAAGCACCGGCGTGGCGATAGCGTAGACGAGCGCAAACACGCTGATGAGCTGGCCCGCAGTGGCAAGTGATATGCCGAGTTCCGTTGCCAAGTCGCTTTCGATGCCGATGACCACGAACTCGGAGCAGCCGAGCGAGAATCCCAACAGCACGAGCAGCGCCAGGCAGAGCTTGGTGCGCGCGGGGGAGAGCGCGGCGGCGGTTGGCTTACTTTTAGGCGTGGTTGCGGCGGTCAAGGTTGTCACTCCAATGTCGCATGAATAAGCGGGATTCAATCCCTGCAACTCTAACAGAATGTGACAAAGGGGCAGTCCCTTTGTCACATGGAGGGCTTGCCTGTATAGTCGCAATACAGGCGAAGATGGTCTCAGGTACATCGCGGGCGGCAGGAGATCCCATGGGTATGCACACGACAAAGGTTGCAGTGGGCGAGGGCAAGTTTGCGCTCGAGGCCCAGCTGACGGTGACGCCGCGAGGCATGGCGGTGTACGCCTGCTCGCCGGAGTTTGCGCACCTGGGCGCCACGGCGCAGGCCATTCCGCGCCCCGAGCCCGGCCGTACGGCAACGGTGAGCATCCTGGCCGTTCCGTGCCATCGAGACGAGATCCCGGCGCACGATATCGCGGCGGCGCTGGCCACGCGCTTTGGCGTGCCGGTAGTTGCAAGCACGGGTTTTCATGTTGAACAAGCGAGCGGTGACGACCTGCAGCGCGTGCTCGACACCACCAAGGAGCTCATCGCCGCGCTCGAGGAAGCCGCAGCCCGCATTCTGCGCGCCGGCTGGGATGAGGGCGGTGCGGGCGCCGAGGTCGTGGCGGTCGATGCTGCGACCGGCGAGGCGCTTGGCCCCGTCGACCGCATCGATGCCCATGCCGGCGAGGGCATCCTGCATCAGGCATTTCTGACGCTTTTGGTCGAGGGCCGGGGCGAAGACGCGCGCCTGCTGCTCTGTCGCCGCAGTCCGCTCAAGCGCCTGTGGGGCGGGGTGCTGGCCGATAGCTGCGCCGGCCATCCGCTCCCCGGGGAAGACGTCGCGGCCGCCACGGTGCGCCGCATCAACGAAGAGCTCGGCGTTACACGCGAGCCCGATCAGCTCGAGCACCTCGGACACGTGGTGTACCGTGAGGACCACGGCGACGGCCGCTGCGAGTGCGAATGGTGCGAGGTCTACCTTGCCCATGTTGAGCCGGGCGAGCTGCATATCAACCAAGAGGAGATCTCGGAGTTGCGCCGCGTGGCCCCGTCCGAGCTCGACGGCTACCTGCAGGGTCACCCCGAGCAGCTGGCCCCCTGGCTCCGCGAGGCTCTCAGCGACCCATCCATCCGTACGGCCCTCGCTATGTGACAAAGGGACAGTCCCTTTGTCACATCCAAACCGTCACAACATTCGGCGAAAATCTCGAAAACGAGGAAAAGCGTCGAATGTTGTGACGGTTTTTGTCTAGGGAATCGCTTCTCATCCAAAAAATCCGCTTGACTGTATTGCCGCAACACAGCGCAACGTAAGGGGTGTCCGATAACGGGCGCCCCTTTTTAAGCGGCAACATGGCTGCGAATTCGGAGCGCCCCCAACAAGAAAGGTGGGGAGATGGAAGCGGAAAAGAAGGCGTTTAAGATCACCAAGCGCGAAATTGGCTTTGTGCTGGGTATCGTTGTCTTTTTGCTGGTGAAGTTTCTTCCTTTGGCGGAGCTGAGCTCGACGGTCGAGCTCACGGTCGGCGGTCAGACCTGTCTGGCACTGACGCTCGCCACGGTGGTGTTCTGGGCATGTGGCGTGGCACAGCCGGGCTTTGTGGGCCTGCTCTACTGCGCGCTGCTCGTCCTGTTCAAGGTGTGCGTGGACGACACGGGCGCCGCGAGCATTTCGGCGACGGTCGCCTCTACGTTTAGCTCGTGGACCAAGGCCACCATGTGGCTCGTCATCGGCGCCTACCTCATCGCCAGCGCGGTCAAGGAGTCGGGCCTGGGCGAGCGTATCGCCTACGCGTTCATGCTCAAGTTCGTGCGCGACGCCAAGTCGCTCATCATCTCGATCTTCGCGCTCACCTTTGTGCTGTCGCTGCTGATCCCGCATCCGTTCCCCCGCGCCTTCCTCATCCTCGCCGTCGTCTCGGTCATCGCCGAGTCCGCCGGCTACGGTGACGACGACAAGGGCAAGCTCGGCTTCCTCGTGTTTGCCGCTGCCGCCCCGGGTTCCATGTTCTTCCTGACGGGCGACTCCACGCTTAACCCGCTCGTTGCGCAGTACAGTGCCGAGGCCGGCGGCATGAGCCCGTCCTTCGTCGACTGGTTCCTGTACATGAGCGTGCCTATGCTGGTTGCGCTGCTGTGCACCCTGTTCCTGGGCCTTTTCCTCTTTAAGCCCAGCAAGGAGCTCGTCTACGATCGCGAGCAGATCGTGGCCAAGCAGGCCGCGCTCGGCAAGCTCTCCGTCAAGGAGATCCGCACCATCGTGTGGCTTGTCATCGCCATCGCGCTGTGGCTCACCGTCTCGGGCGACTATATCGGCTGGGTCACCCTGGCCATTGGTGTCGCTCTCGCCATGCCCATCATTGGCGAAGTCCTCACCCCCGCCAGCTGGAACGCTGTCGATATCAAGTCCCTCATGTTCCTGACGGCCGCCATGGCCGTGGGCTCCGTGGGCGGTGCCACCGGCATGAACGCCTGGATCGCCGACGTCGTGCTCCCCAGCTCCGTGCCCGAGAACATCTTCCTGTTCGCCCTGCTCGTCGCCGCGCTTTCCATGATCATCCACATGTTCATGGGCTCGGTCATGGCCGTGCTCGGCGTGTGCGTGCCGGCATTTATCAGCTTTGCCGCCGGCTCCAGCGTGAGCCCACTCGCCGTGGCGCTCATCGTCTTCACGTCCATCAACATCCATTACATCCTGCCGTTCCATAACCTGCCGATCCTTATCGGCGAAGGCAAGGACGCCGGCGGCTACACCTCCAAAGAGGCCATGCGCATGGGCATCCCCCTCACCGCGGTCGTCTTTGTCGTCGTGCTGGTCGAGGCCGCCTGGTTCCACCTCTTTGGCCTGATGTAAGCGGTCGAGCGCCCCGGCTGTAAGCAGCCAAGCGCTTGAACTTCGAGTGGTCGAGCGCTCCATTTGTGAGCGCCGCGGCCCCATTACGTTACCCCGTCCGGCGGCACCCCGTCGCCGGACACTCTCCCGAAAGGAGTACGCCATGTCCACTACCGATGCTTCCCAGATCCACGACCTGCGTTCCGCGCTCGACTTTTTGCGTGAGATGCCGGGCCAGCTGCTCGAGACCGACACCCAGGTCGATCCCGATGCCGAGGTCTCGGGCGTCTACCGTCACGTCGGTGCTGGCGGCACCGTCATGCGCCCGACCAAAGAGGGTCCGGCGATGGTCTTCAACAACGTCAAGGGCTTTGACGACGCCAAGGTCTGCATCGGTATGCTTGCCAGCCGCAAGCGCGTTGCCGCCCTGCTCGACCTGGACGAGGAGCACCTGGGCCTCGAGATCGGCAAGCGCTTCGAGAACCTGATCGCCCCCGAGCAGATCGCCGAGGGCAAGCACGTCGACTGCCAGGAGGTCGTGTACAAGGCGACCGACGAGGGCTTTGACCTGCGCAAGATCGTTCCCGCTCCCACCAACACGCCCGTTGACGGCGGCCCCTACATCACCATGGGCCTCGCCTATGGCACGAGCCCCGATGGCACCCAGTCCGACGTAACCATCCACCGCTTCTCCTGCGTCGACAAGGACAAGCTCGCCATGTGGATCACCCCGGGCAGCCGTCACCTGGGTGCGTTCTTTGACGAGTACTGCCAGCGCGGCGAGGATATGCCCATCTCCATCTCCATCGGCCTGGACCCCGCCGTGTACATGTGCTGCGGCTTCGAGGCTCCCACCACGCCGCTCGGCTTCAACGAGCTGCAGATCGCCGGCGCCCTGCGCGGCCGCGCCGTCGAGCTTGCCGACTGCGTCACCGTTCCGCAGAAGTGCATTGCCAATGCCGAGTACGTGCTCGAGGGCTACCTCATGCACGACGAGACCATCAACGAGGATGTCAACGGCCACGGCTACGCCATGCCCGAGTTCCCCGGCTACACCGGTGGCGCCAAGGTCTGCCCGGTGATCAAGATCACCGCCGTCACCACGCGCGTCAACCCCATTATGGAGAGCTGCATCGGCCCTTCGCACGAGCACGTGTCCATGGCCGGTATCCCCACCGAGGCCTCCATCTACAAGATGGTCGAGACCGCTATCCCGGGCCGCCTGCTCAACGTTCACGCCGCTCCCTGCGGTGGCGGCAAGTTCGTTGCCATCATGCAGTTCAAGAAGTCGAGCAAAAATGACGAGGGCCGTCAGCGCAACGCCGCCATGCTCGCCTTCTCGGCGTTCTCCGAGCTCAAGCACGTCATCCTTGTCGACGAGGATGTCGACATCTTCGATATGAGCGACGTGATGTGGGCCATGACCACGCGCTTCCAGGCCGACGTGGACCTCATCACCATCCCCGGTTGCCACTGCCACGTGCTCGATCCGTCCAACGACCCCGCGTTCGATCCTTCGATCCGCGAGCACGGTATCGCCTGCAAGGCCATCTTCGACTGCACGGTTCCGTTTAACCTCAAGAAGAACTTCATCCGCTCGCAGTTCATGGAGATCGACAAGGACAAGTGGGCCGCCGAGCTCGCCTTCTAGTAAGTAGCCCTACCAAGTAGTTAAGGAGTTGTCATGCCTGAGTCTTCTGTTCGTCCCCGTCGCATTGTCGTTGGCGTGTCTGGCGCCAGCGGTGCGGCACTGGGCCTTGAATGCCTCAAATGCCTGCGCCAGGCCGGCGCTGAGTCGGCGCTTGTCGTCACGCGCGGGGGAGAGATCACCATCGAGCAGGAGCTCGGCATGACGCTCGACGAGTTTGCGTGCTATGCCGATGTGGTCTACGACAACAAGAACATTGGCGCTGCCATCGCAAGCGGCACCTATCCGGTCGACGGCATGATCGTGGCTCCCTGCTCCATGAAGACGCTCGCCGGCATCGCGAGCGGCTACAGCGAAAACCTGTTGCTGCGTGCGGCCGATGTGCAGATGAAAGAGCAGCGCCGCCTGGTGCTTATGGTGCGCGAGACGCCCTTCAGTGCGATCCATGTCGACAACATGGCACGCCTGGCGCGCGTGCCGGGTGTCATGCTCATGCCGCCCATGCTCACGTTTTACAACGGCCCCGCCACGCTCGATGAGGCGGTGCATCACATCGCCGCCAAGGCACTCGAGGCCGTCGGCGTGTCGTGCGCCAACTATAAGCGCTGGTCATAGGCATCTTTAGGGTAGGATACGAGTAGTGTTTGAGCCCGCTGCCCCTGTGGACGGCGGGCTTTTCGTGTCAAAGGGTGTGTCGGGAGGACCTATGCAGACGGGTATGTTGCGATTAGCGAGATGGCGAATTAGCGAGATGGCGAGCTTGTTTAACGTTTCGCGCCAAACGCTCATCTACTACGACAAGATCGGTCTGTTTAAACCCGCCGTGGTTAACGAAAAAGGCTACCGTTTCTATTCGCCCACGCAGATCCCGCTCATGCGTCTGATCTGCATGCTGCGCGACTTGGGACTGGAACTCGATGAGATCGATCGCCTGACCTCGACGTTCGACATTGGAGAGATGACCGATCACCTGCGCTCGCGGGTGCAGGCGCTCGACGAGCAGATTGCCGGGCTCAAAGCCGAGCGCGCGAGCGTGCAGGAGCGGCTGAGTTTTTACGACGAGGCGGTCTATTGGCGCGAGCGCGAGGGCAAACCGGAGCTCAAGCAATTCGAGCGCCGCTACGTGGTCTTTGAGGAGTTCCCGAGCGATATCGAGCGTGGCCGCTCGATGCTGCACCCCACGCTCATGCGGGCGATTCTGCGCATGCGTGCGCTCACGGGCACACGCCCCATGCGCGGTTGGGGCGCCATGCTGCGTCGCGAGGCGCTGCATTCCGACGACCCCATCGCCGGTGCCGGTTCCTTTGCCGTGTTGCCGCGTGGTGCCGAGGAAATACTGCCGAGCGATCCTGCCGAGCTGGCGGAGATTGGCGTCGAGGTGCTGCCCGAGGGCACGTACCTGTGCATGAGTCGCTGGGGCATGCCGTACGAGCCCGAGGGTATCCGCGCCATCGTGGCCTGCATGGACAGGCACGCGCTCCAGCCCATCGGCAATGCTTTCGATTTTTGCTACCTGGACACCACGAGCTACGACGAGTCTCACCAAGAGGACTTCTGCTGTATCCAAATCCCCGTCGCCCTCAAATAACTTGCGGTGAAATAGTCCCTAAATAGCTCGAGTGGGCGTGCAAACAGGAACTATTCCACCGCAACTTCGATGCGACAAAGGAGCAGTCCCTTTATCGCATTCCGTGCGAGCTCCAGCGCCATCTGCGGGTATAAGGCTAACAAGTGTTTATTTGCGAGGCCTAAGGGGCGCCCCGTATGGATATCGATAACTTTGAATGGTGGTATAGCGAGGGCGAGGCTCCGGACGAGGAGTGGGACGAGCCCGCGTCGCGTGACGTGTCGAGCGACGAGGACGAGACCGGCAACGATGCCGCTGTCGAGCCTGATGCCGCCTCCGATGCCGCCGAGCCCCTGACCTTTGAGCAGGCTTGGGCCCAAGCCGAGGCCGATGAGGCTAAGGCCGATGCCACGGCCACACTCGGTGAGCCGGCGGACATGTCCATCTCGCCGGCAAAGATCCCGCAGCCGCGTCACACCATCGACCCCGACAGCACGGCATCCTTCAGCATTCTCGACGTGCCCGCGCAAGGCGCCCAGGCGCCTGCGCCCACACATCGCCCCGACCTGGCTCGTGAGGAAGACGCGGGCCGCCGTTCTCCGCTCGGCCCCATCCTCATCGCCTTCATGGCCGGCGTTATCGCCTGCTCGGCAATCGGTAGCGTTTGGAGCCATGTCGAGCAGCAGCGTCAAGACGCCGCCAAGGTCGAGATGTCTGTCGAGCAATCGCTCAGCCGCACGCGCTCGGTACATGTGTCGGTCGAGGTCAAGGACGGCGCGATGTGGGACACCGCGCGTGGCGACAGCCAAATGCTCATCCACATCGTGGGGCGTACGCTCAAAGGGCAGACGATTGACGAGTATCAATACGTCAATTCCGCTGGTGACGGCATCGAGCTCAAGCCCGGCGACTACGAGCTCACCGTCGACGAACCGCCCGTCGCCACCGACGGCACGCGCTTCCGCGCCTCAAAGCGCATGGTTCCCGTGAGCTTTAACTCGCAGGCGCCCGATACGGTCGATAGCACTCCGCAGGGCGGGTTTGACCTTTACGCTATTGCTCAATAACTGCGCCTGTCGCTCAACCCCGCCGCCAAGAGTGGGACAATAGCCCTCGACACTATTGTTTACTTTTGGAGGAAGTAGCATGTCTACCGTCACTACCATCAAGCGCGGCGGCCTCACCGCGGCCATCGATTCCATGGGCGCCCAGCTCACGAGCCTTGCCCTCAACGGCAACGAGTATCTGTGGCAGGGCGACCCCGCCTTTTGGGGCAAGCATGCGCCCATCCTGTTCCCCATTGTGGGCTCGCTGCGCAACAACACGGCGACGTCTGCGGCTGGCACCTGCGAGATGCCGCGCCACGGCCTCGCGCGCATCGTCGAGCACAAGCTGGTCGAGGTTTCGGAGGACGGCTCCTCGGTAACGTACGAGATCACCGACACGCTCGAGTCGCTCAAGGCCTTTCCGTTCCACTTTAAGCTCAACATGACCTATGCCCTGACTGGTGACGCCACACTTACCCAGACCTTTGCCGTCACCAATACCGGCGACGTGGACCTGCCGTTCTCGGTGGGCGGCCACCCCGCATTTAACGTGCCCGCCCCCGGTGCCGAGGACGAGGCGTTCGAGGATTACGAGCTGGCGTTTACCGAGGCTTGGACGAACGAGGCTCCCATCATCACGCCCGACGGTCTTATGACGTTCGAGGGTAGCTACAAGGCTCCCGATAACTCGGACGTGCTGCCCATCACGCACCGCAGCTTCGATAACGACGCCATCATGTTCACCGATACCCCGGGCTCCACGCTTACGCTGCGCGGTCGCAAGTCGGGTCACGGCGTCAAGATCGACTTTGAGGGCTTTAAGTACATTGG
This sequence comes from uncultured Collinsella sp., assembly GCA_937950415.1. Lineage (GTDB taxonomy): Bacteria > Actinomycetota > Coriobacteriia > Coriobacteriales > Coriobacteriaceae > Collinsella. The sequence continues at coordinate 26,118 of CALFDL010000274.1, forward strand.
CGTGTGGTCTGCCGCCAACGACGCTCCGTTTGTGGCGCTCGAGCCTTGGACCGGTCATACCACCATGGACACCGAGGACGATGTCTTTGAGCACAAGGTCAACACCATCACCTTGGCTCCCGGCGCTACCGATAAACGCAGCTTTAGCGTCACCTTGCTCTAGAGGTTCCGCCGCTCGGTCGATGCTGCGCGCCGTCCAGAGCGATAATTTGTCATTCATAAGGCAAGGCATAGACCTTCTGGTCATGCCTTGCCTTTTTCATGCCACTTGTTCGCTCTGGACGTCGCTCGCCGGCATTGCCAAAACATCGACGTCCCCAATGACTACCATGTGTCTATTAATTTTTCGAGCTTGTGCTGCGCTGCTGGTTGCTGGCGTATATCCTGTTAAGTCGTCAGCATACGATTCAACAGGGAAGGCAGATTATGCATTCTCCCCATCAACGCGACGCGCATCCACAGCCGGTATGCAGCCGTCGCATCTTTTTGGGTAGCGCTCTCGCTGCGAGCGCTACTGTCGTCGCCGGCGCACTTGCCGGTTGCCAGCGCCCCTCCACGCTGGAAGTAGTTCAGCCCACGACGGGTGGCGGTCGCGACGACCTGTCCGATTCCGTTATCGGCAAGGATAAGATCCGCATTGGCATGGAGGCCGCCTACGCCCCGTACAACTGGCAGGTTTCCGAGGCCAGCGAGTTCACCATCCCCATCGATAACGTGCAGGGCGCCTATGCCGACGGCTACGACGTGCAGATCGCCAAGGTCGTCTGCAAGGCCCTCGGCGGCGAGCCCGTCGCCGTTAAGCAGAGCTTCTCGGGTCTTATCGATTCGCTCAACAACGGTCAGATCGACCTCATCATCGCCGGCATGAGCGCCACGCCCGAGCGCGAGGAGTCCGTCGGCTTTTCCGATCCGTACTTTATCGGCTACTTTGGCCTGTTCGTAAAAGAGGGCTCGCCCTACCAAAACGCCACCAAGCTCAGCGATTTTAGCGGCGCCACGGTCCTCGGCCAAAAAGACACCATGCTCGATACCGTCATCGACGAGATCCCGGGCGTCGTGCACAAAAACCCAGTCGATTCCGTCCCTACGGTGTTCTCGAACCTGCTGCAGGGCACCTGCGACGCCGTGACCTACAACACCGAGAACGAGAAGGGCTATATGGCCCAAAACCCGGGTATCGTCCCTATTCATTTTGCCGAGGGCGAGGGCTTTAAGCAGGAGGTCGCGGCAAACGTCGGCTGCCGCAAGGGCTCAAAGAAGCTCCTCAAGCTTATTGACAAGGCCCTCAAGGGCATTAGCCAGGAGGAGCGCGACCAGATGTGGGACGCGTGCCTCGACCGTCAGCCGGCATAGGGAGGCAGCATGAAAACCACCAATCGTCTGACCTCCTTTATCAAGGCCGACCACCGTTATGTGTACCTGGGCACGAGCGTTGTCGCGGCGCTCGGCCTGGCGTTTAGCCAGCGCAACCCCACGCCGCTGAGCTTCTTGGCCCCCACCGGTATCTTCCAGGATTGCCTTTGGGCGATTCTTTGGGCCTGGATTGTCGTGTCGGCGGCGGCGCTTGTCACCAAGCTTATGCACTGGAGTGACTATCGCGAAACGTCGCCGTTCGCATCCGAGCGTTTCCACCGCGTCGCGCGCCTGGGCAGCTATGTCGTGGCCGCCATCGCGGCGATCTTTTTCGTGGACCGCTGCGTCATGTCGTTTATCGACCTGTGGTGCAGGTGAGCATTGTCTCGGATTCCAACCCCAGCGACTTTTTGTCGAGCTTGGTCTACATGACCTACAAGAGCGGGGACTTCTTCATTCGCGGTATCGAGATCACCATCGCGCTTGCCACCTTCGGCACCGTCATCGCATTCTTTCTGGCACTGCTCTTCGTGTTCCTGCGTATTCAGACCTTCGATCGCGTGGATAACGACCTGGTGCGCTTCTTTAAGAGTATCGGCCGCGGCTTTGCGACCGTCTACTCCACCATCGTGCGCGGCACGCCCATGATGGTCCAGGGTCTGCTCATCTATTACGCGGGCTTCACCGTTTTGCGTGGTATGGGCTTCGAGACCGCCCAGGCCAACCAGATCTGGAGCACCTTCACCGCCGGCCTCGTTACCATCTCGCTCAACTCCACCGCCTACATGATGGAGGTCCTGCGCGGCGGCATCGAATCCATCGATCCCGGCCAGGCCGAGGCAGCACGCTCGCTGGGCCTGTCGCAGTGGCAAGCTATGCGCAAAGTCGTGTTCCCCCAGGGCATTAAAAACGCGATTCCGGCGCTCACCAACGAGCTCATCATCAACATCAAGGATTCGTCGGTGCTCTCGGTTATCGGCGTGTTCGACCTCATGTACGCCACCACCACCGTCGCCGGTGTGTACTATCGCCAGATGGAGGTCTACTGCGTGGCGCTCGTGGTCTACCTGATCCTGACGCTTGTGGCGAGCCGCCTGCTCGAGGCCTTTGGCAAAAAGCTCGGCGCCGAGGCTTCGGTCACGCTGCCCAGCTCCAACTAGGCTCAAGACGAGGAGAATCATCATGGCAGATATCGCCACTACCGGCACCGCGGCCGCCGCACAGACCAATGAGCCGCTCATCCGCGTCGAGGGCCTGCGCAAGAGCTTCGGCTCGCTCGAGGTACTCAAGGGCATCGACCTGTCCGTCAATCCCGGCGAGGTCGTCACCATCATCGGCGCCTCGGGTTCGGGCAAGTCGACCTTCCTGCGCTGCCTCAACCTGCTCGAGACCCCGGACGCGGGCCACATCTGGTTCCACGGCCAGGACCTCACGGCCGAGCGCTGCAACATCAACAAGCTGCGCGAGGACATCGGCATGGTGTTCCAGGGCTTTAACCTGTTCAACAACATGGATGTGCTCGACAACTGCACGCTCGCGCCCGTCACGCTCAAAAAGATGAGCAAGGCCGAGGCCGAGAAGGTCGCGATGGAGCATCTGACGAGCGTGGGGCTCGAGAAGTTCGCGCACGCCGCCGTGGGTCGCCTGTCCGGTGGTCAAAAGCAGCGCGTGGCCATCGCTCGTGCTCTATGCATGAACCCGCAGATCATGCTGTTCGACGAGCCGACCTCCGCACTCGACCCCGAGATCGTGGGCGAGGTGCTCGAGGTCATGCGCAAGCTCGCTGCCGACGGCATGACCATGGTCGTCGTCACGCACGAGATGGCCTTTGCCCGCACGGTGTCCGACCGCGTGGTCTTCATGGACAAGGGCGTGGTGCTCGAGGATGCCGCGCCGGCCGAGCTCTTTGGCAACCCCAAACACCAGCGTACCCGCGAGTTCCTCTCGCGTTATCTCGAGGACAAATAACCGACCGCAAACGCGTACGTGGCAGGGCCGCTCCGGTGGGGCGGCCCTCGTCATCACAATCGAAAGGATGTCATGGCCGAGGTTTGGCGCTTCTTTGCGCATGAGGATGATTTTGCCGATTTGGACAAGGCCGGCGCATGCGAGCGCCTGGGCCGTGTGCTGTCGTTTCCGACCATTTCGAGTATGGATGCCGAGGCGGTGGACTGGCAGGCGTTTGCCGACCTGCGCGCCTATATGCAGCAGGCCTGGCCGCGCGTGTTTGCGACGGGCGAGGTCGAGCTCATCGACCATTCGCTGCTCGTGACGCTTGCCGGCATCGACCCCGCCCTCAAGCCGGTCATGCTCATGGGCCACATGGACGTGGTCCCCGTGGTGCCGGGCACCGAGACGGACTGGACGCACGATCCCTTTAGCGGGCACGTGGACGACACCTATATTTGGGGTCGCGGCGCCATCGATATGAAAGACCAGGTTGCGGGCATCCTGGAGGCCGTTGAGTATGCGCTGGCGCACGGCTGGCAACACGAACGAACCCTGCTGCTGGCCTTTGGCCAGGATGAGGAGACCACGCAGTACGGCGCGGGCGCCATTGGTCGCGCGCTCGAGGAGCGTGGCGTTGAGCTTGAGTACCTGATCGACGAGGGCGACTATCGTATCGTTGCGGCTGCCGAGTACAGCGCGGGTGAGGGTTGGCTCATGCATGCCGATCTTGCCGAGAAGGGCTATACCGATATCGTGCTCAAGACGAAGAGCGAAGGCGGGCACTCTTCCAACCCTTACGGTGGCACGTCGCTCGAAGTGCTCAGCCGCGCTATTGCCGCGATTTGCGATATCGAGTGGCCGACGCGCGTGACCGACTTGCTTGCCGCTCAACTCATCGAGTTGGGGCTCTACACGGCCGATGAAATTGCCGCCAACGGGGATGCCATTGTCCGCGATTGCCTCGCCAGTAAAAAGCTCTATCCGCTGGTGACGACCACCTGCGCGCCCACGCAGATCGAGGGTGGTAGCACCGGCGCCAACGTAATGCCGCAGGATATGTGGGCCAACATTAACTTCCGCATGCTCGAGGGTACGAGCGTGGCCGACGTTGTGGCGTGCTGCCGTGAGGCGGTTGCCGGGGCGGACCTTGCCGGTCGTGTCGAAGTGGAGCTGGGCCCCGGCAGCTCCGAGCCTTCGCCGTCTCCGCGTGTCGGTGGACCGGGGCTCGAGGCCGTTCGCGCCATCGCCGCCCGCTATTTCCGTGATCCATTGGGGACAGAGGAAAACGGATCATCTGAGCCGTTGGCGATTGTCCCTTCGACCGTGATCGGTGCGACCGACGCTGCCAACTACCAGCGCATTTGCTCCGAGTGCATTCGCTTCTCGGCCTTTGTGGTCGACGATGACGAGTGCGATCGCGGCGTCCACGGCACTAACGAGCGCATCACTCGCTGCGCCTACCTCCAGGGTGTCCGCTTCCTCATCGCCCTGCTCCACACGCTCTAGAATCCGACAAAGGGACTGTCTCTTTGTCGGATTCCGTGCGGGTTATATGCAGGTTTGCCTGCGCACGCTATCATATATGGGTTAGACCGCAACTATGTACCCCATACGCGAAGGGATGCGCATGTATCTGAAGATCGACATGCTCTAGCTGGGCTTACCCCCGCAGTGGCGCCTCGCGCCCCATCAATTCTGCCGATTTTCGCCTTCACGCATATAAAGGAGTCCGTCATGCGCGACAAGCTCGAAAAGATCATCAAGGCCTACGAGGAGCTCGAGAAGAAGCTTTCCGACCCGGCCGTCGCCTCCGATATCAAGGAGTTCACGCGTCTCAACAAGGAGTACGCGCACCAGTCCGACCTCATTGCCGCCTCGCGCGAGTACATCGGCGCGCTCGATGACATCGAGGCTGCCAAGGAAATGCTGCACGATACCACCGATGCCGATGAGAAGGAGATGCTCCAGATGGACATCTCCGAAAACGAGGCCAAGCTTCCCCAGCTCGAGGAAGACATCAAGTACATGCTCATTCCGAGCGACCCCAACGACGACAAGAACACCATCGTCGAGATTCGCTCCGCCGCCGGTGGCGACGAGGCGGCCATCTTCGCCGGCGACCTGTACAAGATGTATCAGCGCTTTTGCGAGTCGCGCGGCTGGAAGACTACCGTGCTCGACTCCAGCCCCAGCGAGGCCGGCGGCTTTAAGTCCATCGAGTTCAAGGTCGAGGGCGACCGCGTCTACTCCGTCATGAAGTTCGAGTCCGGCGTGCACCGCGTCCAGCGCGTTCCCAAGACTGAGTCCCAGGGCCGCATTCAGACCTCCACGGCTACCGTCGCCGTACTTCCCGAGGCCGAGGAGATCGACGTCCAGATCAACCAGTCCGACCTGCGCATCGACACCTACTGCGCCTCCGGCCCTGGCGGTCAGTGCGTTAACACCACCTACTCCGCCGTGCGCATCACCCACCTGCCCACCAACACCGTGGTGCAGTCGCAGGAGCAGCGTTCCCAGATCCAGAACCGCGAGGTCTGCATGCAGATGCTGCGTGCCCGTCTGTACGAGATGGAGCTCGAGAAGCAGCAGGCCGAGCTCGGTGCCGAGCGCCAGAGCCAGATCGGCCACGGCAACCGTTCCGAGAAGATCCGTACCTACAACCAGCCCCAGGACCGCGTGACCGATCACCGCATCGGCTTCAACTCCACCTACAACGGCGTCCTTCTGGGCGATCAGCTCGGCACCGTCATCGAGGCGCTCGCCGCCGCCGAGCGAGCCGAGAAGCTGGCACAGGCTGTGTAGGTTCCGCCGTTCTACCGAACGGCGGACCGGCCGACGCTGCGCGGGCCGCATTTGGACAATCTGACGTTCAACTTCAAGGGCGCGACCAGAAGGTCAGCGCCCTTTCGTTTCACGTCACCTTGTCTCAAATGCGGCCCGCTCACTGTCCGTCCTCTACCTGCGGCGTTGCCTTGTTCCGGATGCGGTGGTCATTGGGGACGTTCTAAAATGACTAGGTTGGGCACATTGCTTTGAGATGTTATTCAAACGGCTTTGATAACCTTTAAGCTGTCTACCTGCTGAAAGTAATCAATGGCGTGCATCTGTTATTGAAAATATTGCTCGAAAAATCGTCCAAGAAGTCGCGGGGTGGTTTTTACTGCGTTGTTCGTCAAGTGATTTGGCAAGTTCTTGGTTAGATATTGGTCAGTTTTGGGTCAACCTTGCCAAAAACTTGACGGATGCAGATTTAGACGTCGACGAATGAACATTTCAGGCAGGTTCCAAGCAAAATTCTGGGCTGATTCTCGATAATCGCCTTCAATCGTCCCTTGCCAAGCGCTGGCCTCGCGTACAATCTGCTCCGACATTCGCGCGCCGTCCGGCGCTTAAGAGGGGAGGGCCCCATGGCAAACGAGATCTGGACCATCAAGCGTTGTCTCGAGTGGACCAAGGAGTACCTGGCCGAGCGCGGCGAGGAGCACCCCCGTCTTTCTGCCGAGTGGCTGCTGTGCGCCGCCACGGGCCTGGCGCGCATTGACCTATATATGCGTATGGACGAGACGCTTAACGCGGCCCAGCTCGAGACCATGCATGCGGCCGTTGTCCGCCGCGCTAAGGGCGAGCCGCTGCAATACATCACCGGCAGCACGCAGTTTCGCATGATCGACGTCACGTGCGCCCCCGGCGTGCTCATTCCGCGTCCCGAGACCGAGATGCTCGTCGAGGAAGTCCTCAATTATCTGGATGCCGAGGTGCTGAGCCCCGAGGCTGCTGCCCGTCAGCGTGTTGAGCTGCCTTGGAACGATGAGGTCGAGGAGGCACGCAAGGCCGAGGCCGCGCTGGCAGACGAACGGGCGACCGCCGAGCGCCGTGCCGCTAACCTGACGGCTGCCGATGAGGCGGCGCTAGGCGGCGACGTACTGGGCAGCCGTGCCTATGCCGAGGAACTGGCCGATCGCGAGGCCGAGGAAGCCGCCGCGCAGGCAGCAGAAGCCGAAGCCGCGGAAGCCGCCGAGTCCGAGCTCGACGAATACGGCATCGCCATCGAGGGTGCCGGCCAGGAGACGGCTTTAGCTCAGGATGCCGCTGCGCCTGCCCCAACCGAGCCCTGCACTGCCCGCGTTCTCGAGGTCGGCTGCGGCACGGGCTGCATTTCGCTCTCCCTTGCCTGGGAGCGCCGCGGCCACGTCACCTGCACTGCTACCGATATCGAGCCGCGCGCCATCGACCTTGCTACCAAAAACCGCGACGCCCTCGGCCTCACGGCAGATGAGGTTGCCTTTAGCCTCACCAACCTGGTGAGTTCCATTCCCCGCGAAGAGTGGGGCACCTTCGACGTGCTCGTCTCCAACCCACCTTACATCCCGACCGGCGTCATGCGTTCGCTGCCGCACGAGGTCAAGGACTTTGAGCCCGACCTGGCGCTCGAGGGCGGCGCCGACGGCCTCGATATCTTCCGCCGCCTGCTCAATGCGGCGCCTTACATGCTGCGCGCCGGCGGCCTGTTTGCCTGCGAGCTCTACGAGGGCGCCCTCGATGCCGCGGCCGAGCTCTGTCGCCAGGCAGGCCTTTCGGACGTGCGTATCGTCCACGACCTCACCGATCGCCCCCGCATCGTCCGAGCCATCGTCACCGAGCCCAAACAGCGTATTTAAGCTGAATAAATAGACATTTGCGCAAGTTTGTCCTTGCAATATACCGTAAAACTTCTACTATAGAAGGAGAAAGGTATGTCAAATCAGCTGCATCGGTACCGTATCGTGCTTGATTACATTGAACCTTGGCTTGATGAGCAGGATGAAGCTACGCTGAAGCAGATTTATGCAGACCTTTTGGTGCTCGAGAAGGAAGGTCCCAGCCTTGGTCGTCCGCTGGTTGACCGCGTAAAGGGCTCGAAGCTTCATCATTTAAAGGAGCTGAGAGTGACGTCGTGTGGTGGGCAGGTGATTCGCATCCTCTTCGCCTTTGACCCCAAGCGCCAGGCGGTATTGCTATTGGCGGGTGATAAGTCGCGAGCGGGATCGTCAAGGGCAAAATGGAACGGTTGGTATGCGATCAACATTCCAAGGGCCGAGCAAATATACCGTCGCCACGTAAGGAGGCTCGATCGAGATGGAACTGCATGAGTATATGGAATCTCGCGGGATAACACGCGACTCCATTACCGCCGAGCAGGAGAGGACTCGCGATCGTATCGAAGCCTATAAGCTTGCTCAGATTCGCAGGTTAAAAGATCTAACACAGGCGTCGGTCGCCCAGTCGATGGGCGTTTCTCAAAAACGTGTATCCGAGCTCGAGCGTGGGGAGTTGGGTTCGATGAGGCTCGACACGCTGAGCAGGTACGCAGAGAGCCTCGGCGGAAAACTGGTTGCAAGCATCGAGTTTCCCGATCGTACCGTTACGCTTGCGCGCTAAAAATCTTCAATTAACCCCCTCACTTTCACCGACTACTAGAGCCGCTCACCAAACCAACATGCGCTCTGGGCAAATAGGTTGAACGTTTCGTGCGAGAATGCCCCACAGTAAACAAACTTGCACCGGAGCGTAAGGGGCTGGCATACACATGCAGACGGTCTATCGGGTATACGAGGGAACGCGCGAGCCGCATCGGCTTGCCGTCGAGCGCACGGCCGAGGTGCTCGGCCGCGGCGGCCTGGCCTTGATTCCGACCGAGACCGTCTACGGTGTCGCCGTGGCAGTCAACGCCTTCTCGGACGCCGTGCCCCAAGATACAAGCGAATTCCCATCGTGGCCGCGCGATCCGCAGGCTGCCGTCAATGGCGCCGCAGTTCCTGCGCTCGGCACCGGCTATCGCCGTATCTTCACTCTCAAGCAACGTGAGCTCACGCAAACCGTCGCTTGGCTGGTCGATGGCGTCGAAGCACTCGACCGCTATGGCGTGGATATCCCGGAAGAGGCCCGCGTGCTTGCCCGACGATGCTGGCCGGGCGCCCTGACTATCGTGGTCAAGGCGGCCCCCTGCGTGCCGACCTTTATGCGCGCTGCCGACGACACCGTGGCCCTGCGCGCTTCGGCCTCTCCCGTGGTCCAAGCGCTCATCCGCGCCTGCGGCAGTCCCCTTGCCTGCACGAGCGCCAACACGCACGGCGCGCCTTCGCCGGCAAGCTTTGCCGCCGTCGAGGGTCGCATCCTGGAGGGGGTCGATGTTGCCGTCGACGCCGGTGAGACCCCGTGTCGCGATGCCTCAACCATCGTGTCGTTTCAGCACGGCGAGCTCCAGATCCTGCGCCAAGGCGCGCTTCCCGCATCAGAGATCGAACGGGTCCTGTCCGACCCGATGCAATAGAAAGGTTTAAGCGATGTCGTTGAATCTAGGTAGCCTGGGTATGGAAGACGCCCCGTTTAGCTTTGGCGGTTCCTACATCATGGCGCTCGACTGCGGCACTACCTCGGTACTCGCGACCATCGTCGACGAGTACGGCTGCATCGTCGCCCAGGCGCGTCGTAGCGTCAAAACCAGCTTCCCGCGTCCCGGCTGGGTGGAGCAGGATCCCACGGAGGTGCTTGCCAGCCAGATCGGCGTGATGATGGAGGTTCAGTTTAAGAGCGGCATCCATTCTGACCGCATTGCCGCCATCGGTATCTCCAACCAGCGCGAGACCACGGTGGTGTGGGACCGCATAAGCGGCCAACCCATCTATAACGCCATCGTGTGGCAATGCCGTCGCACCGCACCTCTGATCGACGAGCTGGTCGAGCAGGGCGCAGAAGAGCTGGTGCGCTCCCGCACAGGACTCACGCTCGATCCGTATTTTTCGGCTTCCAAGGTGCAGTGGATCCTCGACAACGTCGACGGTGCGCGTGAGAGCGCGGCGGCGGGCGACCTCATGTTCGGCACCATCGACACCTGGCTCATCTACAACCTCACCGGCAGTCAGGTCTTTGCCACCGACTACACCAATGCCAGCCGCACGGCACTCTTTAATATCCATACGCTCGATTGGGACGACGACCTGCTGGCGCTCTTTGACGTTCCACGTTCCATGATGCCCGAGGTTCGCTGGAGCTCGGGCGACTACGGCCGCGTCGCGAGCGACATCATGACCAACATGCCGCCCATCATGGGCGTGGCGGGCGACCAGCAGGCGTCGCTGTTCGGCCACTGCTGCTTCCATCCCGGCCAGACCAAAAACACCTATGGCACGGGTTGCTTTATGCTCATGAACACCGGCGACGAGGCCGTCGAATCCAAGAACGGTCTGGTCTCCACGATCGGTATCGCCGCGGACGGCAAGATCAGCTATGCACTCGAGGGCTCCATCTTTGCTGCCGGTTCCACCATGAACTGGCTGCGCAACAACATGGGCATCATCTCGAGTGTGAGCGAGTCCGCGCAACTCGCCGCTTCGATCAACGACAATGAGGGCTGCTACTTCGTTCCCGCCTTTGCGGGTCTGGGCGCTCCCTGGTGGGACCCGCATGCTCGCGGTATCGTGTGCGGCCTGACCGGCGCCTCGAGTCGCGCGACCATTGTGCGTGCGGCCTGCGAGTCCATGGCCTACCAGAGTTATGACGTGCTACGCGCCATGGAGCAGGACGTGGGACTTTCGATTGAGCGCCTGTCCGTCGATGGCGGTGCCTCGCGCAACGAGTTCATCATGCAATTCCAGGCCGATCTGCTGGATATCCCCGTGCTGCAGTGCGAGACGGTGGAGACCACGGCGATCGGTGCCGCGTACTTGGCGGGCCTTGCCGTCGGCTATTGGGAGGACCTGGAGGAGCTGGAGCAAAACGCTCAGATCGTTAAGACCTTCCTTCCCCATATGTCCGCCGAGCGCCGTGAGAGCAATCTCGCTGGTTGGCGTGATGCCGTCAAGCGTTCGCTCAACACCGCTCAGTAGGGTTGCGACGAGCTGCTCGATACAACAAACCGTTAAACTAATGCACGGCGCGCGGCAACAACATCGCCATGCGCCTTGTCAGCAAGGCCATCTTCCGGCCGCAACGAAAGGGGCAATCAACCCATGACCGTCACCTACGATACGTCCCGTGTGACGCTTGTCGATCACCCGCTCGTCCAGCACAAGCTGTCGATTCTGCGCGACAAAAACACCGGCACCAACCAGTTCCGCCAGCTCGTGCGCGAACTCGCACTTTTTGACGGCTACGAGGCCATGCGCGACCTGCCTATGGAAGACGTCGAGGTCGAGACCCCCATCACTACCGCCACGTTCAAACAGCTTGCCGGCAAGAAACTCGCCATCGTGCCCATCCTGCGTGCGGGCCTTGGCATGGTCGACGGCATCCTCGACCTGGTGCCCTCCGCTCGCGTGGGCCACATCGGCATGGAGCGCGACGAGGTCACCCACGAGCCGCACGAGTATTACTGCAAGATGCCCAAGGATATCGACCAGCGCATCTGCCTGGTCGTCGACCCCATGCTCGCCACGGGCGGTTCGGCCGAGATGGCCATCAGCTACCTGCGCGAGCGCGGTGTCAAGGACATCCGCATGCTGTGCATCGTCGCCGCGCCTGAGGGCCTCAAGTCACTGACCGAAAAGGACCCCGACGTACATATTTATACGTGCGCCATCGACGACCATCTCAACGAGGCCGCCTACATCGTTCCCGGCCTGGGCGACGCCGGCGACCGCATCTACGGCACGCTGTAATCTCTGGGCCATACCGGCTAACGTCGAAAATACGAAGAAATGGTGCGCGCGGGCGAGCAAAAGACGTCCACGCGCGCTCCTGTTAACGGACGTTTTGCGCTGAGGGGTTCGAGAAAAACGTATTAGCGTACCTGCGGCATAAAGAAGGTCTTAAGAAAACGAACAGGTGCGTATTAACCGATGCTTTTTCGGTTGTACTTTAGCGATTGGCTCGTACAATAGTCACCAATGTTTGGCGGGAACTGTCCTGTGAGGCGTTAAAAAGGAAAGTGAGGACGCCAGTGTTTCAGATAGCCGATCTGCTCGCTATCGTTGCAGGCGCCATCGCGGGCGCAATTGCCTTCCTTCCCTTTGTCTTTACGCTCAAGCCGGTTCTTGACGATAAACAGAATGCGGACATGCTCAAGGGTATGGTGAGTCTCGCGGTCTCGGCAGTCGCCCTGCTCGTCTTTACCTTGGTTGTGTTTGTGTTGTTCGGAGAGGCATTTCGCATGTTCCTCCTGGGCGAGGCGATCGGCTTCGTGGCCTTTATGGCCGCCTGCACGGTCCGCGTCGCCAAGGCGCTGCGAGATCCTCATGAGGTCGAAAGGTAAGTCGTGGAAATTTTTGAAAAGCTGCCTGATGAGATTAATCATCTGGTCAGCGAGTTCAGCTCCACCCCTGTCGTGGGCGATCTGAGCTGCGGCATCACGCAGTACTCGTTTTGGCTGATCGTCTCCACGATCGTGCTCCTGATCGTCCTGGCCGTGTTCAAGAAGAAGCAGACTTTGGTTCCCAAGGGCTTCTTCGTCAACGGTTTCGAGTACATCATCGAGTACGTCGAGAACGATATCGGCAAGGGTGTCGTGGGTGAGAACTGGAAGAAGCACTTCCCGTTCCTGTGCTCGCTTTTCCTGTTCATCCTGATCAACAACATGATCGGCCTGATCCCGGGAATGAAGCCCGGCACCGGCGCAATCGGCTCCACCGCCGCGCTCGCCATCTTCGCCTTCGTGTACTTCATCTACTACGGATGCAAGGCTCACGGCGTGATCGGCTACATCAAGAGCCTCGCTCCGCAGGGCGTGAGCTTCCCGATGAACGTGCTCGTGTGGGTCGTTGAGCTTTTCTCGACCTTCCTGCGCCTCATCACGCTCGCCGTCCGTCTGTTCTGCAACATGTTCGCAGGACACGTGGTCATGGGCTCGTTCGCCATCATGGCGAGCATGTTCATGCAGCCGCTGCTTCAGCAAGTTTCCGCGGCCCACGCCGTCGGCGCCCTGCCTTCGCTGGCCTGGCTTGCCATTCTCATCCTGATCTATGCGATCGAGCTTGTGGTCGGCGCCATCCAGGCTTACGTCTTCACGGTCCTTACCGCCGTGTATGTCTCCGAGGCAGAGGAGGTCGCGGAGGAGGAGTAGTCTTCCGTTCGCGCCTTAAAGGTAAGGCAATTCGTTAAACCGCCGGTGCCCGTACCCATGGAGCCCGGCAGTTATAAAAAGGTTATCCTGCGTGAAATAAGACACGCACGACAAAGGAGGAATCGTGGGAGTTATCGGTTACGGTCTCGGTGTTATCGGCGCTGGTCTTGCTATCGGCCTGTCTGCTCTGGGTGCTACGGGTGCTATGGCCCGTCAGCCTGAGGTCCAGGGCCGCGTGTTCACCGTCTTCATCATGGGCTCCGCTTTCGGCGAGGCTCTGGCTCTGATCGGCTTCGTTGTCGCGCTGATCGTTAAATAGCACGGAGCGTCAAGTATGAATCTTTCATCCCAGAAGAGCGCGATCGCACTCTCCGCGTCCGCGGCCGCGCTGCTCATGCCGGTTTCCGCGTTCGCCGAGGACGGCGCCGCCGGTGCGGACATCCTCATCCCTAAGATGGCGGAGTTCATCCCGGCGCTTATCGCCTTCCTGATTATCTGGATCGTGCTGGCCAAGGTCGCCCTGCCGGGCATCATGAAGACCATGGAGGAGCGCGGCAAGAAGATCGAGGAGAGCCTCGACGAGGCCGAGAAGACCAAGCAGGAGGCTATCGCCAAGCGCGCTGAGTCCGACTCGATCGTCACCGACGCCCGTCGTCAGGCTGCCGACATCGTTCTCGAGGCCCGTAAGGACGCCGAGTCCGAGCGTGCCCGTATCATCGAGGCTGCTCACAAGGAGGCCGAGGAGATCATCGCCAAGGCCCATACGACCGTCGAGGACGAGCGCAAGTCCATCTATGCCGGTGCCGCGAGCTCCATCGCCGACCTGTCCGTTGCCGTCGCCACCAAGATCGTGGGCGAGGCACTCGAGGACGATGCCGAGCAGAAGAAGCTCATCGAGCGCTACATCCAGGAAGCAGGTAGCCTGAATGCCGACTAGCCGCTATCAGGACAAGGTGCTCGAGACCTACGCGCGCTCCCTTCTGGAAGCCGCCAAGGCCGAGAACCATGTGTTCGAGGACCTCGAGATGATCGAGCGCCTGGCTTCTGCCAGCCCCGAGATCATCGCCGTGCTCGACACCATGTCCAAGCGCGACCAGCTCGACCTTCTTCCCAAGGTGGCAGCTGCCTTTAAGTATGTTGCCGAGGAAGACGAGGATGTAGTGGGCGTGACCGTCACCACGGCGATCCCGCTCGACGACGAGCTGCGTCAAACCATCACTAAGAAATGCGAGCAGGACTTCGGCCGCAAGGTATTCCTTATCGAGCAGGTCGACCCGTCTATCGTGGGCGGCCTGGTGCTCGAGGCCCGCGGCGAGCGTCGTGACATTTCCGTCAAGACGCAGCTGCGCATCGCGCAGGAGACCCTCGCAAACTCTGCTAATTCGTACGGAGGTGAAGCCTAATGTCCGAAACCCTCAATGCCCAGGATATCGCCAAGAAACTGCAGGAGCAGCTCACGAGCCTCTCCGCGACGGTCGATACGCATGAGGTTTCAACGGTCGACGAGGTAGGCGACGGCATCGCGCGCGTCTCCGGCCTCAAGAGCGCCATGGCAGGCGAGCTTCTGGAGTTCAAGAGCTCCGATACCGGTGAGACCGTCTTCGGCCTTGCCCAGAACCTTGACCGTGACGAGGTCGGCGCCGTTCTGTTTGGTGCCGTCGACTCCATCAAGGAAGGCGACGAGTGCCGCACCACTGGCCGCATTATGGATATCCCCGTGAGCCGCGCCATGCTCGGCCGCGTCGTCAATCCGCTCGGCCAGCCCATCGACGGCCTGGGCGACATCGTCGCCACGCACCGTCGTCCCATCGAGTTCAAGGCCCCCGGCGTCATCGACCGTACCCCGGTGTGCGAGCCGGTTCAGACCGGCCTGTTGGCCATCGACTCCATGGTGCCTATTGGTCGCGGTCAGCGAGAGCTCATCATCGGCGACCGTAAGACCGGTAAGACCGCCATTGCCATCGACGCTATCCTCAACCAGCGCGGCAAGGGCATGGTCTGCATCTATGTCGCCATCGGCCAGAAGGCCTCCACGGTTGCCAACATCCGCGAGACCCTCGCTCAGCACGGTGCGCTCGACTACACCATCATCGTTTCGGCCACCGCTGCCGATTCCGCCCCTATGCAGTACATCGCGCCTATGGCCGGCGCCGCTATCGGCGAGTTCTTCATGTACAACGGCGAGGACGGCAAGCCCGCCAGCGAGACCAACCCCGGTGGCCACGTGCTCGTCATCTACGATGACCTGTCCAAGCAGGCTGTGGCCTACCGTCAGATGTCGCTGACGCTGCATCGTCCGCCCGGACGCGAGGCCTATCCTGGCGACATCTTCTACCTGCACTCTCGTCTGCTCGAGCGTGCCGTCAAGATGTCCAAGAAGAACGGTTACGGCTCCATGACGGCTCTTCCGATCATCGAGACCCAGGACGGCGACGTCTCGGCCTACATTCCGACCAACGTCATTTCCATTACCGATGGTCAGATCTACCTGCAGTCCGAGCTCTTCTTCCAGGGCCAGCGCCCGGCAGTCGACGTGGGCATTTCCGTGTCCCGCGTCGGTGGCGACGCGCAGACCAAGGCTATGAAGCAGGTCGCCGGCAACCTCCGTCTGGACCTCGCTTCGTACCAGGAGCTCGCCGGCTTTACGCAGTTCGGCTCCGACCTCGACGAGGCTACTCAGAAGCAGCTGACCCATGGTGCCCGCATGACCGAGCTCCTGAAGCAGCCGCGTTACAAGCCGTTTGAGGTTGGCGAGCAGATCGTTACGCTGTTCGCTGGCAACGAGGGCTTCCTGGATGACCTGGAGATCGCCGACGTGCTGCCTTTCCGTGCCGAGCTCATCGAGTACATGGACAATGGCTTTGGCTCGCTGCTCGACAAGGTTCGCGCCAAGAAGATCGATGATGACACCAAGGCTGAGCTCTTGCGCGTCATCGGCGACTTCAAGCAGCAGTTCATGGCCAAGCACCATTCGGATGTTTCTGGATCAGAGGAGAACTAAGCCCCATGGCCAACCTTCGCGACATTAAGAAGCGAATCTCCTCGGTTACCACGACCAAGCAGATCACGCGCACGATGGAGATGGTCTCTACGGCCAAGATCCGTCGTGCCCTCGATCGCTCCAAGCAGGCCGAGCCCTATAAGGAGGCGCTGACCGACGTCATGTTGACGGTCGCCGGCGACGCCTCCTGTTCGGGCACCGATCCCATGCTGCAGAAGCATGAGAACGTCAAGCATGGCCTGATTGTCGTTATTGCCTCGGACCGCGGCCTTGCCGGCGGTTTCAATACGACGGTGGAGCGCACGGCCGAAAAGCTCGCCGCTTCTTGGGCGAACGACGGCATCGAGTGCGAGATCATCGCGTGCGGGCGTAAGCCGGCCACGTATTTCCGTGACCGCGCAAACGTCGTCATGCACTTTGAGGGCAACTCCTCTGAGCCCGATTTTAATCAGGCCCGCATGATCTCCTCTCATATCTGCGATGCGTATCGTGCCGGTGAGCTTGACCGTGTCGAGCTTGTCTACCACCACGCCAAGAACCGCGTGGATCAGGAGCTTCGCGTCGAGCATCTGTTGCCGCTCGACCCCGAGATGATCGCTATGGCCCACGGTCCGCGTAAGAACGAGACCGACGCCCCTAAGCGCATCTCGTCCACGTTCGAGTTCGTGCCCTCTCCCGAGCATGTTCTCGGCAAGCTTGTGCCGTCTTATATCCTGACGGTCATCTACCAGGCCCTGATCGATTCGGCGGCTGCCGAGCAGGGTGCACGCCGCAAGGCCATGCACTCCGCGACGGAAAACGCCACCGCGATCATCTCGACCCTTACCCGCACGTATAGTCGCGTGCGCCAGGCTTCGATCACGACCGAGATTAACGAGATCGTCGGCGGAGCCTCAGCATTGGAGGAACAGTAATGGCTAATAACACCGTAAAGCTTGCGGTCGAGGAAGCCACCAAGAAGACGACTGCCGGTGATGGTCGCATCGTGCGAATCATCGGCCCTGTCGTCGACGTCAAGTTTGACGGCGCGGTGCCCCCGATCTACAACGCGCTCACGGTCGAGGCCGAGACCCCGATCGGTCACCTGAGCACGATCCTCGAGGTCGAGAGCCAGCTTCCGGGCGGCGTCGTCCGCACGGTCGCCATGTCCTCGACCGACGGCCTGCAGCGCGGCCTCATCGCCACCGATACCGGTGAGCCCATGAAGATGCCCGTTGGTCCCAAGACGCTCGGCCGCATTTGGAACGTCATGGGCAAGCCCGTCGACGGCAAGCCCATGCCCGAGGTGGAGGAGTTCTACCCCATCCACCATGCAGCGCCCCGTTTCGACGAGCTCACCACCAAGACCGAGATCTTCGAGACCGGCATCAAGGCCGTCGACCTGCTCGAGCCCTACATCCGCGGCGGCAAGACGGGCCTGTTCGGCGGCGCCGGCGTCGGCAAGACCGTTCTGATTCAGGAGCTCATCAACAACCTCGCCCAGGAGCACGGCGGCACCTCGGTGTTCACCGGCGTCGGCGAGCGTACCCGCGAGGGCACCGACCTGTTCCTCGAGATGAGCGAGTCTGGCGTTATCGACAAGACCTGCTTGGTCTACGGTCAGATGAACGAGCCGCCCGGAGCGCGTCTGCGCATCGGTCTGGCCGGCCTTACCACCGCTGAGTATTTCCGTGATCGTGGCCAGGACGTTCTGCTGTTCATCGACAACATCTTCCGCTTCTCCCAGGCAGGTTCCGAGGTTTCCGCACTGCTGGGCCGTATGCCCTCCGCCGTTGGTTACCAGCCCACGCTGGCAACCGAGATGGGCGACCTCCAGGAGCGCATTACCTCGACCAAGACGGGCTCCATTACCTCCGTCCAGGCTGTCTACGTCCCCGCA
This sequence comes from uncultured Collinsella sp., assembly GCA_937950415.1. Lineage (GTDB taxonomy): Bacteria > Actinomycetota > Coriobacteriia > Coriobacteriales > Coriobacteriaceae > Collinsella. Next base: position 44,337 of record CALFDL010000274.1, read on the forward strand.
GACGACCTGACCGACCCGGCGCCTGCCACGACGTTTACTCACCTCGATGCCACCACGGTTCTTTCGCGTAGCATTTCGTCGCTCGGCCTGTTCCCGGCTATCGACCCGCTCGCGTCTTCCTCCGACGCTCTCGATCCCTCGATCGTCGGCGAGGAGCACTACCGTGTCGCCGTCAAGGTCCAGGAGCTCCTGCAGGAGTACTCCGACCTTCAGGACATCATCGCCATTCTGGGTATGGACGAGCTGTCCGAGGAGCAGCGCCTTACGGTCAACCGTGCCCGTAAGATTCAGCAGTTCCTCTCGCAATCCTTCCACGTCGCCGAGAAGTTCACCGGCAACCCCGGTGTCTACGTCCGCGTCGAGGATACCGTCCGCTCTTTCGCTGAGATTGTCGATGGCAAGGCCGATGACCTGCCCGAGCAGGCTTTCCGCTATGCTTCCACGATTGAGGACGTGCGCGAGCGCGCCCGCAAGATGGGGGAGAAGTAGGTTATGCGTATCCGCATCGTGTGCCCCGTGAGCTGCGCCTATGAGGGCGACGCTGCGTTTGTGTCGATTCCGTCCACGGATGGCGAGTTTGGCGTTCTGCCTGCTCACTCCAGCGAGATCTGCACGATCGACCGCGGTTACGTTCGCGTTTCCGATAAGGCCATGGGCACTGTCGACCACACGTTTGCCGTGGCCGGCGGCTATGCCCAGGTTGCGGACGATGTCGTGACCGTTCTCGCCGAGCGCGCTTGCGATTTGGCGACCGTCGATGCCGACAAGCTTAAAGCTGATATTCAAGGTTTTGAAGAGAAGCTGGGTAATTTGTCGGAGGATGATGCACGCCGCGCCTACCTCTATAATGAAATCGCATGGTGTAAGCTCAAGCTTGCCCAATAGTCAAACGATTTAGCGTTCGACCATTTGCGAACACATCATGCCCGGGATGGCCCAGCCATCCCGGGCATGCTTTTTGAAAGGGTAGACCTTGGATATTATCCGCGTTGAGGGTGGCCACGCCATCGGAGGCTCCGTGCCCGTTTCGGGCGCCAAGAACTCCGCACTCAAACTCATGGCGGCAACGCTTCTGGCGCCGGGCAAGACGACGCTGCAGAACGTGCCCGATATTTCCGATGTCCACGTGATGGGCAAGGTGCTCAAGGGTATGGGCGCCACAATCGATGTCCTTGACGAGCACACGCTCGAGATTGATACCTCTCAGGTCGATTCTTGGGAGGCCCCCTACGAGCTCGTTGCCAAGATGCGTGCTTCCACAGCCGTGATGGGACCCCTGCTGGGCCGCTTCCATCGCGCCAAAATTGCCATGCCGGGCGGCTGTAACCTGGGTGCTCGCAAGATCGATATGCACATTCTTGGTCTTGAGGCCCTGGGCGTTGAGTTCGATACCGCCCACGGTTACATCAACGCTAATGCGCCCCAAGGTCTGCGCGGTACCACCGTCACGCTCGAGTTCGCCAGCGTCGGTGCGACCGAGAACCTCATCATGGCATCCGTGCGCGCGCAGGGCACCACGGTTATCGACAATGCCGCCCGCGAGCCCGAGATCGTCGATCTCGCCAACATGCTCAACGAGATGGGCGCTAAGATTGTCGGCGCCGGTACGCCTGTCGTGACCATCGAGGGCGTGGAAGAGCTCCATCCCGTTACCCATCGCGTAGTGGGCGACCGAATCGAGGCCGGTACCTTTATCGTTGCCGGTGCGTTGATGGCCGACGATCGCGGTATCGATGTCACGGGCTTTTGCCCCATTCACTTGGGCATGGTGCTCAAGAAGATGGAGCTCATGGGTATCGACTGCGAGCGCGTCGAGGATGGCGTCCATGTGAACCGTGCCGAGCGTATCAAGCCGGTCGACATCCAGACGCTTCCGTTCCCCGGCTTCCCAACGGACATGCAGGCACAGATTATGGTACTCTCCGCCCTTGCCGACGGCAGTTCCGTTATTACCGAGAACATCTTCGAGAATCGCTTTATGTTTGCCTCTGAGCTGGTGCGCATGGGTGCCGACATTCGTATCGAGAGCCATCATGCCATGATTCATGGCGTCAAGGGCTTCTCGGGTGCACAGGTTACCTCGCCCGATCTGCGTGGCGGAGCGGCCCTCGTCGTAGCGGGCTTGATCGCCGACGGGACGACCGAGGTTTCGGCCATCCATCACATCAAGCGCGGCTACGAGCAGTTTGTCGAAAAGCTGCAGGCGCTCGGCGCGCATGTCGAGCATGCTACCGTCCCCGATCCCGTCATCTACTAATACAGGTTGCCTATGTTTAATAAAAAGCCCCTCGCGGATACCACCGCCCGAAGACCCTCAACTGGTGCGCAGGCCAAGATCTATAGTCGCGATAACGTGGCTCGCTATTCCGAGCGCGCTCGTCAACGTCGTCGTAGCCACACGATTCGTCACGTCGCGCTCATTGTCGTGCTTGGTGTGCTGCTGAGTGCCACTACCGCTGCCGGCCTGTGGTTTGCCACCATTATGGGCAAGCTCGGCGATTCTAATGTCATTACCGACAATCTGCGTCGGGTTCTGGTTGACACCGATGAGGCAAAGGATCCGTTCTACGTGCTGCTTCTTGGCACCGACGGCCGTCCGGGCGAGGATACGTACCGTGCCGACTCGATTATCCTGGCACGCATCGACCCCACGCAAAAGCAGGCGACGCTCATTTCCGTTCCGCGCGACACCAAGGTCGAGTACAAGGGCGAGACCATGAAGATCAACGCCTGCCATACCGTTGGCGGCGCCGAGGCCATGGTCGAGGCGGTCAACGAGCTGTGCGGTGTTCAGATTTCCCACTATGCCGAGGTCAGCTTCGACGGTATGCAGGCGCTGATTGATTCGGTTGGCGGTATCGACATTAACGCAACCGATGATGTTGACGACCCCGAGCACCTGGATATTAAGATTACCGCTGGCCAGCAGCATATGGACGGTGCCACCGCCCTTACCTATGCCCGCTGCCGCTACACCTATGCCGACGGCGATTACACGCGCATGCGCCACCAGCGTCAGGTGCTCGGCGCCCTAGCCAACCAGATTCTCAATAACTTCGATGCCACGAAGATCTTTGGCCTGGTTAATTCGCTGTCCGATATGCTCGTAACCGATATGAGCGTTCAGGATATCGTGGCTACGGTCAACGCCATGCGCGGTATGGATGTCGACGGTATCTACTCGGCCAACCTGCCCTCGTACGCCGATGACAGCACCATGATCGACGGTGTGAGCTACGTCTTTGTCTACGAGGACGAGCTCAAGGAAATGATGGAGCGTGTCGATGCCGGCAAGGATCCCAAGGGTCCCAACACCATGGGTCTTTCCGACGGTTCCAGCTCTACGATTGGCGACCTGAACAACAACACGTCTGACGACTACGCAAACGGTACCGCAACCTCATCGGTCAGCTCTGACGATTCCGATGACTCAAGCGATTCGAGCGATTCGGACTACTACGAAGAGCCCACCGGCGACGGCAACGGTTACGAAGCCAACTATTAGAGTTACGCGGTTTTACCAAACCGCGTAACGGCTCGACGCTGCGCGCCGCCAAAGGCGACAATTTGTCATTCAAAAGGCAGGGCATGACCAGAAGGTCAATGCCCTGCCTTTTTCATGCCAACTTGTTCGCCTTGGACGTCGCTCGCTGACGTTGGCTCAACCTGCGGTGCTGACTACTCCCCTTGCACCAAAAACCGCCCCGTTCTCGGTTTTGAGGACGGGGCGGTTTTGCTTACCTAGATTGTTCGAGTTCCTTATGCAAAGCGGGCGACGAGCTCCTGGAGCACGTCGGTCATCTTGACGAGCGAACTGACCGGGACGAACTCGTTGACGCCGTGGTAGCAATAGCCGCCGGTGGAAAGGTTGGGGCAGGGCAGACCGCGGAACGACAGCTGGGCGCCGTCGGTGCCGCCACGAATTGGCAGCACTTGGGGCTCAACGCCGCAGGCAAGGTAGGCTTCCTTGGCAACATCAATAAGCTCGGGATAGTCACGAACGATCTCGGCCATATTTCGATACTGCTGCTTAATCTCGACCGTCACGCGCTCCTCACCCAGACGCTGGTTGAGCATCGAGGCGGCGGCATCAATAAGGTCGAGTTTCTGCTGGAACTTGGCGGCGTCATGGTCGCGGACGATATAGCGCGCTGTGGCGTGATCGACGGTCGCAGATACACCCTCAAGGTGATAAAAGCCCTCGTAGCCTTCCGTATACTCCGGGCGCTGTACGTAGGGGAGCAACGCGTTGAAGTCGCAGAACAGATTGCCTGCGTTGACCATACGGCCCTTGGCGTCACCGGGATGGATGGACTGGCCCTCAAAGCGGACGGTCGCCTCGGCGGCGTTAAAACACTCCCACTCCAGCTCGCCGATGGGGCCGCCGTCGACCGTGTAGGCGTACTTGCAGCCAAAGGTATCGATATCCAACAGCTCGGCTCCGTGGCCGATCTCCTCGTCAGGGCAGAAGCAAATGCCGAGTGCGGGATGGGGCAGAGAGGGGTCCTGAGCGATACGCGCGACAAGCGACATAATCTCGGCGACGCCTGCCTTGTCGTCCGCGCCCAGCAGCGTGGTGCCATCGCTGCAGACCAGGTCCTCACCTGCGAGGTCGTTCAGGGCAGGAAGCTTGGCGGTACTCATGGCAACGGGCTTACCGTCAACCGTGCCGCAGACCAGGTCGCCGCCTTCGTAGTGTACGATGTGCGGCTTCACGCCGGCGCCCGGTGCAACTTCGGTGGTGTCGAGATGGGCGATCAGGCCCAGGGCGGGCTTGTCCTCAGCGCCCGCACTTGCGGGGATATGCGCGCAGACATAGGCGTGCTCGGTCACGTGGGCATCTTCCGCACCAAGCTCGCGCAGCTCTTCGGCCAGCACGTTGGCAAGGTCAAACTGAACGGCGCTCGAGGGTACCTGGTCGCAGTTTGCATCCTCGGACTGCGTGTTGATCTGGACGTAGCGCAAAAAGCGCTCGAGGACATCGGGGCTCGTGGTGGTGTTTTCCATAAAGACCGCTCCAATCTTGGTCGTCGTGTGCAACAAGAACTCTAGCACGGTATGCCACGGCATACCACGACGCTTGGATGGGGTAGAATCAGCCATTGAATGCAGAAGGGACGGAAGATCATGGATACGACAAATAGCTCGCGCGAACTACATCTGACGGTGGCGAACGAAGACTACTTGGAGTGCATGGTTCGCATTGAAAGCGAAGAGGGGGAAACCAACGGCGTTCGATCGGTCGACATCGCGCAGCGCCTTGGCGTCTCCAAGGCATCGGTCAATAAAGCGGTTTCGGCGCTCAAGGCATCCGAGCTTGTCGAGCAATCGCACTACGGCAAGGTAATCCTGACCGATCGCGGTCGCGAGGTTGGCACGGCTATCTGGTACCGTCATCGCCTCATCCGTACGTTTTTGGTTCAGGAGCTCGGTGTCGAATTTGAGCGAGCCGATTCCGAGGCCTGCATGATGGAGCATGCGCTATCCGAGGACACGATGAGCCGCTGGCTCGCCTATCTCGAAAAGCAGGGAATCAGCGTCGAGGAATAGCAGGATATATATGGATACGAGTTATTACAACCGCTTTGGTGCCGAGGAACTTACGCGCCGCTTGTCGAGCGAGACCTTGTTGGCGCAGGGCCCCATGGGCAGTGTTTTGTTGAGTGAGTACGATGCCGCCGACATTCCACCGGCGTTTTGGAATCTGGCAGAGCCGCAGACCGTTTCTCGTATCCATCGCTTGTATGTCGCCGCCGGCGCGCAGGTGCTCATTACCAATACCTTTCAGGCATCGAGCTATGCCCTCAAGCACGACCAGATTGCGCCGTCCGTGGCGGAGGTCAATCGCGGGGCCGTCGACGATGCCCGCCAGGCGCACCCTCAGCTACTGCTGGGCTCGATGGGCCCGATCGGTATTGAGTGGTTTGCCGAGGACTCTGTCGAGTATCGTGAAATCCGCGGCATTGCGCGCGAACAGGCGCACGCCTTGCTCAATGCTGGTGTTGACGGTCTGCTGATCGAGACGGTGACGTCTATCCGTAATCTGCAGCCCATGCTTGCCGGCGCCCGAGATGCCGCCGACGGCATGCCTGTTCTGGTGAGTTTTGTCGTTGACGATAAAGGCGACCTGCTGGGCGATGGCCTCAACATCGAGGCAGCCGTTTTGTACGCCGAAAAACACGGCGCAAACTCGGTTGGTGTTAATTGCTGTTCGCTTGCGGCCGCGAACGCGGCGGTGCCCAGGATGGTTGCATCGGCGACTACTCCCGTCACGGTGCGTCCCAACGTGGGCGATCCGGTCCAGACTCAGGATGGCCCCGTATGGCACGAGAGCCCCGAAGCTTTCGCGCGCGCATGCATCGAATGGAGACATGCCGGCGCCGCAATGGTGGGCAGTTGTTGTGGAACCACGGCAATCACTACGGCAGCGATGGCCGAGGCGCTCGATATATAAAGGGCAAAACCGCTCCATACGGGGCGGTTTTTTTATTGCTTGCATGTCCTCGGCAGCATTTGCCCAAATGGTGAATGCTGGTGCCGGCAGGTTGCCGAGTGTGTATCGCGGGTATACCTCATGCGTACCATGATCCAAACACTGTGAGGTGTCTGCGCGTGTGCGCGATAATTCATTTTGGAACTGACGGTTGGCGCGCTCGCGTCGATGAGGACTTCACTGCCGATAACGTTGCCCGTATCGCCGATGCCGTCGGCGAGTTGTGGCAAAAGACCAATCCGGGCAAAACGGTATATATAGGGTTCGACACTCGGCCCCTGGCGCGCGAGTTCGCTGAGCTTGCGGCGGATGTGCTAGCAGCGCACGGGCTAGACGCCGTGCTCGCTTCGCGACCTGTTCCGACCCCTGCCCTTACGTGGGCGGCGGCTTATGACGGTGGGGCGTGCGGCGCGCTCATGGTGACGGGGTCCCATCATCCGCAGGGTTATCTGTGTCTCAAGATTCGCATGGGTGACGGCTCAACCGCCAACCAGGATGTCATCGAAGAGCTCGAAGAGACCATGGCTCCCGAGCCAATGGGGATCGAGGGGCAATATCGCACCGCGGATATCATTCCTGACTATATGCAAGCGGTGGCATCGTTTGTCGATGCCGAAGCCATCCGCGCCGCGCACCTGCGCGTGGTTGTTGACCCCATGGGCGGCGCAGCCCAGGGCTATCTAGCCGACTTGCTGCGCGAGCTTGGCGTTGAGGTGCACGAGATTCACGCCGGGCAGGCGTCTGACCAAGAAGATATCTGCCCCGACCCCGTTGAGCCTTGGGTGGACGCTTGCGAGCGCACGGTTATCGAGGACGGAGCTTGCGCTGGCCTGGTGACCGACGGCGACGCCGACCGTATCGGCGCGGTTGACGAGCGCGGCAGATATATACATCCGCATCAGATCATGGCGCTCGTTTTGGGCGACTTGGTTCAATTTCGTAATTTGGAGGGGCGCGTCGTCGTCAATCTTTCGTGCTCGACGCTCGTGCGTCGCATTGCCGAGGCGCTTGGCTGCCGCGTGACCGTCAAACCAGTCGGTTTCAAATATATAGCGGCAGAGATGAAGAAGGGTGGCGTCCTCATAGGCGGCGAAGAAGCCGGTGGTATCGGCATCGCCGCGCATATGCCCGAGCGCGATGGAATCCTCGCCTGTCTGATTCTGTGTGAGCTTATGGCAAAGACGGACGCGCCTTTGGGCGTTCTGGTCGACCAACTCGAGGACACTTTTGGTAAGACGAGTTACGGTCGACGCGATTTGCGCCTTGAGGCCGAAGATGCCGAAACGTTACGAACCCTGCTGCCGGGCGTAAACCCCAAGTCGATTTGTGGCAAGGTGCCGCAAAACGTTAGTCATATGGATGGCTTGCGTTTGGCATTCGAGGATGACACGTGGCTGCTGGTCCGTCCTAGCGGGACCGAACCAGTGGTGCGCGTCTACGCCGAGGGGTTCTCGGTGGAAGAACGTGATGAGTTGCTCGATGCTGGCTGTGCTTTAGCTAGGGGAACGTATCCGCTTTAACCATGAGACTGCCTTATATAAAGAGATGCTCGGCGAGCGGTAGTTAACGGCTGGCAAACGTTAGTCGGATCCCAAATTGTGTAGGAAATGTGTACGCCCAGATTCCCGCCCCCGGCGCCCCTCCGGTCTGGCAATATATCTCCTTGCCGCGCGGCCCGGTCGGACCGGATCAGCCGCCAGGCGTGCACCTTGAGAACCGGATACTGCGAGGATGGACACATTCAGTGTCGCATCCGGGCAGACATCGAACCATTTGAAATGGTCTAACTTGGATT
>CALFDL010000275.1 GCA_937950415.1 uncultured Collinsella sp.
TAGAGACGTGTGTTTGGAAACGATACACGGCGCAATATGATACCGCAGGCATATGATGAGCGCGTAACGTTTGGGCCGCGGCGGCTGGGTTTGGGCCGGCGGTGTGGCGTTTGCGCTGCTTATGCGGTGTTTGCGGCACTGCGGCATTGGTATTTGGGTGAGAGGGCGGGGTGCCCGTGGACAACATGCGAGAGGGTTTGGGCACCGAGCCCGTCGCGGCATTCTCGATGTCGCACCCAGCGGTGCCTGCGCTCTACATGGCGCTAACGCTGGGGCTCACCATGTTCTCGATGCAACCGGTGCTGATCGCTCTATCGCTCGCGGGCGGGCTGGCATATGGCTTTGCGACCCGCGGGGCTGCTCGCACGCTGAACGCGTTTCGCTGGCAGCTGCCGGTGATTTTGATTATCTCGCTGGTGAATCCGCTGTTTAGCGCCTCGGGCTCGACGGAGTTGTTCCGCATCGGCATGCGCGCAGTGTATTTGGAGAGCATGGTATACGGCCTGTGTATGGGCGGGCTGTTTGTGGCGAGCGTGCTGTGGTTTGAGGCTGCGGCGTCAATGCTCGAATATGACAAGGTGCTCGCGCTGCTGGGCAATGCTGCACCGGTGATTGCGCTTATGATCTCGATGTGCATGAGGCTTATCCCGCAGTTTTTGCGCCGCGGTCGTACGGTGTTGGCGGTGCAGGATGCGATTGATGTGCCGGGCCGCGCGCCGGCCGACCCCGTGCGCTCGCGCTTGCGGGCCTCGAGCGTGCTGATGGGCTGGGGCATGGAGGATTCGCTGGAGCGCGCCGACGCCATGCGCTCGCGCGGATGGGGTGCTGTGTCGCGCCGTACGACGTATGCGCGGTATCGGCTGAGGCGCGGCGACGCTGCCGCGCTGGTTGGACTTGCGGTGTTTGGTGCCGCCGCGGTGGCGGTGGCATGGACCGCAACAACGCAGTATTCGTTTTACCCGCAGCTTTCGGTGCCGGCGCCGTGGCCTGGCTATATTGTGTACGCGGCTTGGATGGTGTTGCCCTGTGTGTTGCACGCGATTGACGAGAAGAGGTTTGACTGATGACCCGGTTGGATAGGGGCCCGGTGTCGGGCGCGGCGTGCGGCCCGGATATGCCGGCGATTGAGGTGCGGAGCCTGAGCTTTGCCTACCCCGGGGCCGAGGCGCCGGTACTCGAGGGGCTCGACTGGTCTGTTCCCCAAGGTGCATTTGCGCTGCTTGTTGGCGGTACCGGATCGGGTAAGTCGACGCTGCTGTCGCTGCTCAAACCCGAGATCGCTCCGGCGGGCGAGCGTACTGGCGAACTACGCGTGCTGGGTGAGAACGTTGTCGACATGGACGTGCGCGCGTCTGCGGAGCGCGTGGGCTACGTGTTCCAGGATCCCGAGAACCAGATTGTATGCGAGACCGCGTGGCACGAGATGGCGTTTGGCTTGGAAAACCTGGGCATGTCGCGCGACGAGATGCGTCGTCGCGTGGCCGAGACCAGCTATTTCTTTGGGCTGGAGGACTGGCTCCACCACGATACCGATACGCTTTCGGGTGGGCGCAAGCAGCTGTTGTCGCTGGCAGCCGTGCTGGCGTTGCGCCCGCGCGTGCTGCTGCTCGATGAGCCCACGTCTCAGCTCGACCCCGTTGCCG
>CALFDL010000276.1 GCA_937950415.1 uncultured Collinsella sp.
GGAGTCTGCCCATGCCGGGTAAAAGCCTAGAGAACATGCACGTAGCGGTCTTGGCAGGCGGTCATTCCGCTGAGCGCGAGATTTCGCTCAATTCGGGAAAAAACGTCGTGGTGGCCCTGAGGGAGGCCGGCTACACCTCGGTTGAACTGCTGGACACGGCTGCCGATAACTTTATGGTGACCATGGCAACCGGAGGCTTTGATGTGGCGTTTATCGCTATGCACGGAGCTGGCGGTGAGGATGGTGCCATGCAGGGTGCCATGGAGACCTTGGGTATCCCCTACACGGCTTCGGGAGTGCTCGCGAGCGCCTGTGGTGCCGATAAGGAGGTCTCCAAGCTCCTGTACGCCAAGGCAGGCATCCCCATTGCTCCCGGTCTGGCACTCGAGACGGGCGACGAAGTCGATATCGATCACATCGTCGATATTTGTGGCGAGCGCTGCTTTGTGAAGCCCGCCGTCAACGGTTCGAGCTATGGCATCTCCCTGGTCCATGAGCCCTCTGAGCTGCCCGCTGCCATCGCCAAGGCCTTTGAGTACGGCGACAAAGTGCTGGTCGAGAAGTGCATCGAGGGAACCGAGATTACCGTCGGCGTGTATGGCGAGGACGACGTGCGCGCCCTGCCGATCGTCGAGATCCGCAAGCCCGAGGACTGCGAGTTCTACGATCTGGACGTAAAGTACGTCGACCCCACGGATATCCATCGCATTCCGGCGCAGATTTCGCCTGAGAACTACGCCCGTGCCCAGGAACTTGCCTGTGCTGCCCACAAGGCCCTCGGTTGCCTGGGTATCTCGCGCAGCGACTTTATCGTGAGCGAGGACGGCCCCGTTATCCTCGAGACCAATACGATTCCGGGTATGACCGATACGTCGCTGTATCCGGATGAGATCCGCCATACGGACGATATGACGTTCCCGCAGGTCTGCGACAGCCTGATTCGCATGGGTCTTCGCCGAGCGGGCTTTGCATGCTAATCAAGGACGCCGTATCCCCTGGAACACCGCAGTTTGTCATCGATTCCTACGCCACGCTCGCCGAGCGTGCCAAGACGCAGTCGTTCGGGCTTATCGAGGAGGATGTCATCGTCCTCGATACCGAGACCACGGGTCTTTCGGTGCAAGACAATGAGCTGATTGAGATTTCCGCGGCCCGCCTTTCGGGCCGCGAGGTCGTTGACCGCTTTGACACCTTTGTGCATCCCAAGCAGTTGATTCCTGCCGAGATTACCGAGCTCACGAGCATTACGAACGCCGATGTGGCTGATGCCCCCTCGGCCGTTGACGCCGTGGCTGCTCTCGCCGATTTTGTCGGCGGCTGCCCGGTTATCGCGCATAACGCAACCTTCGACCGTTCGTTTATCGAGTCGGTCAAGGGCGGTGTCAACGTCAGCGATATTTGGATCGATTCATTGGCGCTGTCGCGCGTTGCGCTTCCGCGCCTGGCATCTCACAAGCTGTCCTTTATGGCCGATCTGTTCGGCTGCGACTCGGTGTCGCATCGTGCGAATGCCGACGTCGACGCCCTGTGTGGGGTGTGGCGCGTGTTGCTCGTGGCGCTTACCGACCTGCCTCAGGGTCTTATGGCGCGCCTGGCCGACATGCACCCCGATGTGCCTTGGTCCTATCGTCCCATCTTCTCGTTCTTGGCGGGACAGAACCCCGGCTCCATCTTCTCTCTCAGCGCCGCTCGCGCCGACGTTCTCAAGGCCGATCGCGCTGAGGATCGCGTGGATGCCGATGAGCTGCCGGTGCTCAAGATGCCGAGTCGCGAAGAAATCGAGGCGGATTATGCCCCGGGCGGCCTGGTCAATCGCATGTATCCCACCTACGAGCCGCGTGATGAGCAGATCGCGATGGCGCTCGAGGTTCGCGATGCCCTCGTTACGGGCACGCATCGCGTAATCGAGGCGGGTACGGGCGTCGGTAAGTCGATGGCCTATCTGGTGCCTTTTGCCGAGGCCGCGCGCCGCAATAACATTACGGTTGGTATCGCGACTAAATCGAATAACCTTGCCGACCAACTTATGTACCATGAGCTGCCAAAACTTGCCGAGCAACTGCCCGACGGTCTTTCGTTTTGCGCACTGAAGGGGTATGACCACTATCCGTGTCTGCGTAAGCTCGAGCGCATGAGTCGCGGTCAGGTCGAGATCACCACCAAGCGCGATCCTGCCGACACGCTTACGGCAGTCGCGGTCATTATGGCGTACGTGTGCCAGTCGGCAGACGGCGACCTCGATTCGCTTGGCATTCGCTGGCGCAGCGTCAACCGTCCCGACTTTACAACGGCCTCGCGCGAGTGTGCCCGTCGCCTGTGCCCGTTCTTCCCCGACAAATGCCTGGTTCACGGTGCTCGTCGCCGCGCGGCACATGCCGACGTGGTGGTCACCAACCACTCGCTGTTGTTCCGCAATGTCGCTGCCGAGGGCAGGATTTTGCCCCCGATTCGCCATTGGGTAGTCGATGAGGCCCATTCCATCGAGCGCGAGGCCCGCCGCCAGTGGGCGCGCGTGGTCTCGGCAGATGAGTCGCGCGTTCTGTTTGAACGCCTGGGCGGTTCGAGCGCCGGTGCGCTGAGCCAGGTTTCCCGCGATTTAGCAACCTCGGAGGGCTCTACGCTCTACTTGGGACTGACCGCCAAGGCGACATCCACCGTCGCCCGCGCGAGCATGGCGATTGCCGATGTGTTCGATGGTGTTCGCGAGCTGGGCCGGCGCGCCCGTGGCGGCTACGACAACGCAAACCTGTGGATTGGTCCCGAGCTGCGTGAATCGGACGACTGGCATGATTTTATGCAGTCGGCACACGTCGCCATCGACGCGCTGGAGCAAGCGGACAAGAGTGTCGATGCACTGGTGCAGGCCGTTGCCGGCGATAAGCCCGAGACCGTTGTCGACCTGAGTGATATCTCGCATCGTCTACACGAACTAACGGAGAACCTCAAGCTCATCATCGATGGTACCGACGAGCACTACGTGTACTCGCTGCAGGTCAACCGCAGGCTGCGTGCTGGCGGCGAGTCGATGACCGCCGAGCGCATCGATATCGGCGAGGCCCTGGCGACTGAGTGGTTGCCCGAGGTTCACACGGCCATCTTTGCCTCGGCGACCATGACGGTGTCTAAGAGCTTTGAGCACTTTAACCATGCCGTCGGTCTCGACCGTATCGGTGCTTCGACGTCTTCGTCGCTGCATCTGGATTCGAGCTATGACTTCGACTCGAATATGGCCGTAGTCGTTGCCGGGGATATTCCCGATCCGCGCGATCGCGAGGGCTATCTGTCGGCACTCGAGCGCGTACTGGTCGATGCCCATCTTGCCATGGGCGGATCGGTGCTCACACTGTTCACCAACAGACGTGACATGGAGGATCTGTTCGCCCGTGTGGAGCCCAAGCTGGCCCGTGCAGGCCTGGAGCTTAACTGTCAGCAGCGAAATTCGTCTCCGCGCCGTCTGCGGGATCGTTTTATCAACGAGCCGACCTCGTCGCTCTTTGCGCTCAAAGCCTTCTGGGAGGGGTTTGATGCCAGCGGCGAGACGCTGCGCTGCGTCATCATCCCCAAGCTGCCGTTCTCGAGTCCCACGGACCCGCTCTCGTGCGAGCGTAATTTGCGCGAAGACCGCGCTTGGGCGCGCTATTCGCTGCCCGAGGCCGTACTCGAGGTCAAACAAGCCGCCGGCCGCCTCATTCGCTCGTCGACCGATTGCGGCGTGCTCATCTTGGCCGATCCGCGCCTGGTGACGAAGGCCTATGGCAAGAAGTTTTTAACTTCGCTGCCGACGAGTTCCTATCAGCGCATTGAATCGGCGCAGATCGGTCACTATCTGCAGTTGTGGCGCCAGGCGCACGAACGGCGCCGCTAGAGCGGACAGGCTAAGGTCTTCGCCATATCGCATAGGCGCTTCGACAGGACGGGGTCATCCAGAATGCGGATGGCTCCGCCCGCTGCTATTACCTGACTGAACAGCCAGCGCTCGGAGCTGTAGCGTACGATTACCGTCGCCGCACCTGCCCCATTAGGCTCGATCGACATAATGCCGGCCCAGCCCAGACGCTCTGCCATGTCGAGTGGCATGAGGAGCTTTGCGCCCTGCTCCGCTTGGGAGAGAGAGTCGTGGAGGGATGCGGTCGAAGGCGCGTGGCGCTCGACGGAATCCTCGGTGAGGGAAAGACCCTCGATTTTGTCCATGCGGTAGGAACGCTGTCCATCAACTTCGATGTCCCAGGCAATCAGGTAGGTCTGGTCGCCATGTGTCGCGATGCGCAAGGGGTCGATGAGACGCTCGCGCGGCTGCGCATCGTCCATCGAACGATAGGTGATGCAGCAGCGAACGCCGTCCTGAATGGCGCTGCTGAGCTGCTGCCAGTGCGATCCGCGGACGACGGTGTCGACGACGCGCTGATTATAGCCGAGCTCTTCGGGAAGAAGTGCCCGTCGAATTCGCGCCGCCGTCCGAGGCTCAATCCCCAGCGATTCGAGTTCGTGATTGAGCACGGCGCCTTCGGCGGCACTCAGGCGTAGCGGCAGTACGCGTCCCGCATCGCCGGTAAGGGATATGTGTTCGCCGTTGCGCTCGCAGATAATGCGGGCGCCCGACTCGCGATCAGCGAGGGTCGAGACAATATCGAGGATCTCGTCCAGCGAGGTTCCGGAAATGTCAAAGCGGCTGCAAATCTCATTTTTCGTCAGTCCCGCGCTCCCGGCGGCGTAGAGGGCTTCCATGATGTCGATGGCACGCGAGAGTCTCTGCTCGCTGGTGAGTTTACGCGCGGGCATGCTCATGCACCGTCCTTTCGATGAGGCGGTTCCACGCCAGTTTGAGTGCGTCGGGGGCAACGGGCCTCATGCCGTCCATGGCATGGGCCATGCAGAATGAGGCGGCCGCGTCAAAGTCGCGCACGTCAACGGTCCAGGTCCATCCTTCTTCGCTGCGTGCAAGATTGCCTCGTCCACGCGTGAGGCCGCTGACCATATCGGCTTGCGACTCACGCGCGAACGAGAACGTTGCCGCAACGGGCGGGCGGTCGGCAAAATCGAACTCAAAGAACAGGTAATCGTTGAGATTGAAGTCTGCAGGAATGGTGTATGCCCTTGAGGGACGCCAAGCACGGACGATGCGGTCGCAGCGGAACGTTCTGATGTTGTCGGTGGCATTGTCCAAGCCGCAGAAATACGCCGTGCCATCGTGCTCGAACATACCGTAGACGCAGACGGTGCGCTCTTTCTGCTCGCCGCGACCGTTCTGATACAAAAAACGCAGTGCGCAGCGCTCGGCAAAGGCGCTCCAAACCGCATCGACGGTGGGGGAACGATGAATCGGCGTCTCGTCTGCGGCCGATATGCCGGTGAGATAGGCAATCTTGGACCGGATGTCGGCAAGCGGCGCGGCAAAGGCAGAGGAGCCAGTCGCAAGCGTCTGGTCGATGGCGTCCAGCAAGATGTCGGCATCGTCTGCGGTGATGAGGCCACCTGCCGCAAACGTGTGCTCGCGGTCGATCGTCCACGAGCTTTCCTCGGTCTCCTGCGCGC
>CALFDL010000277.1 GCA_937950415.1 uncultured Collinsella sp.
CGGATGCCGCGCCGGCGTGGGCGGCGATCGGCGACATCACGGCGGGGTGCTGCGTGCCCCCGTCACCGGTCTGGGCGAATGCCGTGAACGGTGAGATGAGACTCGATCCGGTCATGGCGGCCATGGTCGCCGCGGTGACGGTCAGCCGCGCGATCCCCTTCGGAGTGTGAATCTTTTTGCTTGGCAGTGCGGCGAAGTGATCGCCACCGGCAGCGAAATGCTTTCCCTGAGTCATTGTGCTGTTCCATTCCTTTTCCGTGCCCTCTCCGACTGGGCATCAGAGTGCTTTCCAATAGAGATGATTATGCGCCTTAACTGGGATTGTTGTATATAGTCCGTTGGCATAAATACAACAATCCATGACTCTTTTTGTCATGGATATCTCGCCGCTACAACAATCCTTTGGTCTACGCTGCAAAGAACTCAGATCAGAGTCTGGTTTCTCACAAGAGCAATTTGCGAACCGCATTGACATGGACAGGTCTTACTACGCCTCGATAGAGGTCGGGCGAAGAAATGTCAGTCTTTCTAACCTCTCTAAAATTGCCAATGGATTCAACATATCAATTGCTGCACTTATGACTGGTGTATCCGATAAATCGGATTAGTCCATCAATCAGCGAACGAAGTGAGCGAATAAATCGGCGGCGTAGCCGGCGGCAAGGACACGGTACGTGGCCGCGCAGCGAGCTCCGCGAGCGAAGGGGACGGCATCGCCGTCCCTATTTCTTTTTAATCTATTTCTCTATTAATTGGTTTCACCAAACTGGGTATTACACAAGCTTCTGAGCAGTCTTTTTATCAAATAATTCAAAGCTACCGAATCATCAAAATGGTGAAATTATTTACCCAAAAGAGGGAAGCACATCACCAAAATGGAACCGACCAACAGCTGTTGAAAACTTTTATCCCCAAAATGGTGATTTCCTGTTTTCAGTGGAAAACTCGGGAAGTCATAATATTTACTTACCAGATTTACAAACGAAAGCGGTTCTTAGTCCCAAAACCAGAACAGGTCAGAAGCAAAAATAACTCCTGACCTGCGATTTTCCTGGTGCCCCCGGGCGGATTCGAACCGTCGACACCCGCTTTAGGAGAGCGGTGCTCTATCCCCTGAGCTACGGAGGCATGTTGTATTAGTGTAGCAGATTTACGCCGCTGCCATGCAGCGCATAGCCACTCTTCGAAGTTGAGCCGTAGTCATTGGGGACGTTCTTTAATGACTAGTCGTTTAAGAACGTCCCCAATGACTAGTTGCCCCTGTGGAAGAGGCTTTTGATAGCGCTTGGGATGCTCTTGGCACCCTTGGCGGTCACGTCGATAAAGTCGGGCGAGCGCACGAGCTTGTCCTCGTCCACGTACTTGCGCACCGCGCGAAGCGTCTCTTTGTCGTCGCGCGTCGAAAACGTAAAGTGGCCGTTATCCTTGGTAAAGATGGCAAAGCGCGTAATCTTCTTGGTGCCGCGCAAAACCTCGGCCGCGATGTAGTCGACCTCGTCCCACGGGATTTGAATATAATCCTCGGGATTGCGCTCGTTGTAATACTCGAACGCCTTATTGCCCACCATCACGTTGCCGTGGCTGGTAAGCCCCATCAGGCAGGTTGCCGGCGTTGCCAGATCGACCGTGCTGTTCTGAGATTGCGCCATGCGCGCCTCGCCCTCCAAATAAAACAAATCGGACCGCATCCAGTGTACCCACCGGGTGCGGTCCGTTTCAATGGCTCAAAAGCCCTTGCTCAGCAAACCTCGGTCTTAAGCCGAAGCGTGCTTACATGAAGCCGCAGACGCGACCGATGATGCCGATGGCGAAGAGAGCCAGGATGATGACGATCGGGCTGACCTTCTTCTTGAGGAGCTTGCAGACCAGCAGGGTCAGGCACACGGCGGCAAGGCCGGGGATGAGCTGATCGAGGTTGGCCTGAAGCGTGGTGACCTTCACCTGATCAAGGGCGTTAGCACCGATGGAGTTATACATCGTCAGTGCTTCCTTGACACCCTCAGAACCGGAGGGCAGGTTAGCCCAGTCGATAAAGGCGCCAGCAGACTGCGTGACCTTGGAGACGACCGGGGTGAAGGAGATGGACACCCAGCGCTCGACCAGGGCGCCGATGATGAACATACCAAGGATGGAAGCACCCTCGGTGACCTTGCCCATCAGACCGCCGGAGAGGTCCTTGGCGATGGAGGAGCCGACCTTGTAGCCAAACTCCTGCGTGTACCACAGGAAAGCGTAACGGATGATGTTCCACGCGAAGAAGAACAGCAGCGGACCGACGATGCTGCCGGACATGGCCAGGGAAGCGCCCAGAGCGCCCAGAATCGGGCGAAGGGTGAACCAGAAGGCGGGGTCGCCGACGCCGGCGAGCGGGCCCATCATACCGACCTTGACGCCCTGAATGGCGACGTCGTCAATCGGGGCACCGTTGGCGCGCTCCTCCTCGAGAGCGAGGGTAACGCCAATGACGGGGGCGGAAACATAGGGGTGGGTGTTATAGAACTCCAGGTGGCGCTTAAGAGCGGCAATCTGGTCATCCTTGCTGGTGTAGAGCTTCTTGATCGCAGGGATCATTGCGAAGCACCAGCCGCCGTTCTGCATACGCTCGTAGTTCCACGAGCCCTGAAGGAACTGATGACGGAAGCAAACCTTCTTGCGGTCAGCCTTGGTGAGCTGAATCTTGTTCTCTGCCATATGTATCACTCCCCTCCTACTCGTAATCGTTCAGAATGTCGCCGAGCGGGTCGCCGGAGCCACCGCCCATGCCGCCACCCTGCTTGGCCAGATCCTTAAGGCCAAGGTAGATGAGGGCAAGGGAGATGCCGATGAGACCAAGGGCGATCAGCGTGAGCTGAGGGATGGCAGCAAGGACAAAGCCGAGGACGAAGAACGGCCAGGTCTCCTTGGTGGCCATCATGTTGATGACCATGGCGTAACCGACGGAAGCGACCATGCCGCCGCCGACAGCCATGCCGCCGGACAGCCAGTCGGGCATAGCGTTAAGCGCGTTGGTAACGGCCTCGGCCGGGATGACGCACAGAAGCACTGCCGGGATGGCGATACGAAGGCCCTGCATGAGGATGGCAGCATACTGCCAGCGCTCGATGCCGGAGAAGTCGCCCTTCTCGGCGCAACCGTCCATGGCGTGAGCGATAGCGGTAGCAATGGTACGGCAGATCATGGTCAGGAACAGACCAGCGACCGACAGCGGGACGGCGACGGCGATAGCGGTGGTAACGGCCTTGGCCGAATCGGTGGCGCCACCGTTGAGGGCGAGCACCATGATGATCGAAGAAGCGACCGAGGCCAAGGCGGCGTCAGGCGCGACGGCGGCGCCGACGTTAGCCCAGCCAAGGGCCATCATCTGGAGCGAACCGCCCAGGAGGATGCCCTCCTGAAGGTGACCGGTTACGAGACCGATAAGCGTGCATGCCACGAGCGGCTGATGGAACTGGAACTCATCCAGAACGCCTTCCATACCGGCAAGCAACGCGACAATCGCAACAAGCAGAATAGTGATTGCAGACATGTATCGGACCCTCCTTTACTATGCTTGAGCGGCCAGTTCGGCCTTAGCTTTCTTCAACATGGCGTCGAGATCCTCGGAGGAATCCGAAGGAACCTTGCGGACCTCGAACTTGACGCCCTTGGCCTTGAGAGCCTCGAGAGTCTTAACGTCGTCATCGCCCATGGCGACGGCGTTGGTGACGACGACCTTGCCCTTGGAGTGAGCCATGGAACCGATGTTGACTTCCTTGATGTCGACACCGGCCTCGATGGCCTTGAGCAGATCCTGCGGGTTCTCAAAGAGCAGCATGGCCTTGGTGTCACCAAAGCGTGTGTCCTTGACGACCTCGGCCATCTTCTTGATGGGCACGACGTTGGCATGGACTCCCGGAGGGGCAGCCTGCTCGATCATGGTCTTGCGGAGCTCGTCGTGAGCAACGCCGTCGGAAACCACGATGATGCGGTTGGGGTTGATCTGCTTGGTCCACGTGGTGGCCACCTGACCATGAAGCAGACGGGTGTCGATACGGACGTGGGCGATCTTGATGTGCCCATCGCCGATGACCGTTCCCGGAGGGATGGCGCCTGCAGGAGCAGCGGCGGCCGCAGCCGGCTTCTTCTCCTCGGGCTCCAGAGACTCGGGCTTGACGCGCACGCCAGCCTTAGCCTCAGTCACGAGATGTTTTGCGATCGCATGTGCAGTGTTCTTTGCGTCAAAGCGCTGCGAATATGCCTCGATGAGCATAGGCAGGTTGACACCGGTGACGATAGCCCAGGAATCGTGGCCCTCGATGAGCCCGCTGATCTGGTTGAACGGCGTACCGCCCCACAGATCAACGAGGAAGAGCACCTGCTCCTGGTCCTCGAAGGAAGCGACTGCTTCCTCGACCTTGGCACGGAAATCGTCGGGGCCCATGCTCGGCTCGAGCGAGACCACGGCAACAGACGGCTGATCGCCAAAGACCATCGAGCCCGTCTGCTTGATTCCAGCTGCCAAGTCCCCGTGGCTAGCAAGAACAATACTTACCATCACATAACCTCCTTTTTGTCTACGTATTTCCTACACGACATGAAAGGAGTATACCTGTTTGCTTTGTGGAATTATAGCTAAAACTGCAAATGGTTGGATTATTTGTTTAAACGTCATGGTTTGTTACAAGTTGATTACATTGCTATTTTTCGACTCATTTCCCACTAAAGCGTCGCTCATCAAGTCATGTATTTTACAGATACAAGCATGCTGTTCATTGATACCGATTTTAAGCAAGTGCGAATGCGCTTGTACTGCCGCTATTTTGTTTAAACAGACATGGCTTGACTATTAGCGTGACTTATGTTCTATGAAACCACTCAAAATAGTTGCGGTGGAATAGTTCTTGTTTAAGAGCCAGAAGGCTGAATTTAGGAACTATTTCACCGCAACTTATAGGGAATCCTAGGCGATGTGGAGGGGGTTGGCGGCGTCGACGGCATCGGGGGCGTCGGAAAGGCCGTCGGGAGTAGCGTCTGCCGGGTCCTCGTCGGGGGTCTCGATCTGCTTGATCATGACCTCCTGACCCTGGAGCAGGTACGTCTCGCCGCTGCCGCAATGGGGGCAGGTCTTGCCGTGCTCGACCGTCGCGTAGTCGCGGCCGCACGTCTCGCAATGTGTCACGGCCTCAACGGGCTCCACGATAAGCTCCGAGCCCTCGGTGATGGGCTTTTTATCTGCTGCCCAGCGCCAAGCGTCGAGCAGCAAGTCGGGAACGACGCCCGAGACCTCGCCCAGCAGCAACGTCACGCTCGAGACGCGACTCACGCCATTGGCGCGTGCTGCATTCTCGACATCGCGAATGATGTGATACACAATCCCGAGCTCGTGCACTTTATATCCTTCCGCCGTTCTAACGAACGGCGGCCGGCTTGACGCTGCGCGGACCCCAGATGGGCGATCTGCCTTTCAATCGTCGGGCATGGGCAAAAGCCCTATGCCCTCCTCTTTCAAGGCACCTCGCCACGTCTGGGGCCCGCTCGCTGTCCAACCGCCTTCTGCGCCGTTCGCTTACTCGTTACGCTCTTTTACTTCTTCCCGAATTTGATCTTGATGGCGCGCTTCAGCGCGTACTTGCCCAGGCTGGGGAGCTTTTGCTCGTATTTGACCATGGTGGAGCACTCGGGGCGATCACGATCCAGATGAATGGCGTCAAACGCACACTTGGTGGTGCACAGGCCGCAGCCGATGCACTTGTTGGGGTCGACGATCGAGGCGCCGCAGCCCAGGCAGCGGGCGGTCTCGGTGCGCACCTGCTCTTCGGTAAAGGTCTCGACATACTCGCTAAACGGCGCAGCCTTCTCGCGCGCGCGGTCCACGCGCGCAACCTCGCGGCTCGCGTTGTCATAGCTCTCAATCACGACATCGTCGCGGTCGAGCGCAGTGTAGCGGCGCTGATTGCGGCCGATGGTGAGCGTAGAGCCCGGCTGCACAAAGCGATGGATGGACACCGCGGCCTCGTGACCGGCGGCGATAGCGTCGATGGCAAAGCTCGGACCGGTGTAGACGTCGCCTCCCACAAAGATGTCGGGTTCGGCGGTCTGGTAGGTCTGGGGATCGGCAAGGACGCCCTGGCCGCGGCCGAGCTCCACCTTGGAGCCAGCTAGCAAGTCGCCCCACACAATGGACTGGCCAATCGACATGACCACGCGGTCGGCATCGACGCGGCGCAGGTCATTCTCGTCGTACTCGGGCGCAAACCGGCCCTTGTCGTCAAAGACACGCGTGCAGCGCTTGAAGGTGATACCACACACACGGCCGGTCTCGTCCAGATGGACCTCCTTGGGACCCCAACCGCAGCTGATGTGCGCGCCGTCCTCGATGGCCTCGCGACGCTCTTCCTCGCTGGCGGGCATCTGCGCCTCGCTCTCCAGGCAGAACATCTCAACGTGCTCGGAACCCAGACGGCAGGCGTTGCGGGCCACGTCGATAGCCACGTTGCCGCCGCCCACCACGATGGTACGGCCGGGCAGCGCGTCGACCTTGCCGCTGTTGACCTCACGCAAGAAGTCGACGGCAACGGTCACGTCCTCGGCATCCTCGCCCGCAATGCCGGCAAGGCGGCCGCCCTGGCAGCCAATAGCCACGTAGAAGGCCTTAAAGCCCTGTGCGCGCAGCTCGTCGAGCGTCACATCGCGGCCGACCTCCACGCCGTAGCGGAACTCGGCGCCCATCAGGCGGATGACCTCGACCTCGGCCTCGACAACATCCTTCTGCAGCTTAAAGCTGGGAATACCGTAGGTGAGCATGCCGCCCGGGCGCTCGTTCTTCTCGAACACGACGGGCTTGTAGCCCTTCTCGGCCAGGTAGAAGGCGCAGGACAGACCAGCCGGACCGGCGCCGATGATGGCGATCTTCTGATCGAAGCCGCCGGCGCGCGTCGGAGTCACCACAGGCGGGACATAGCGGGTCGCGGCATCCAGATCGCGCTGGGCGATGAACTTCTTGACCTCGTCGATGGCCACGGCCTCGTCCACGCGACCGCGGGTGCAGGCGTCCTCACAGCGGCGGTTGCACACGCGACCGCAGATAGCGGGTAGCGGGTTCTCGCGCTTGATGAGCGCAAGGGCCTCGTCATAGCGGCCCTGGGCCGCGAGCTTCAAATAACCCTGAACGGCGACATGCGCAGGGCAGGCCGTCTTGCAGGGCGCCGTGCCGGACTCATGTGTCTCGATGCGGTTGTCGTTGCGGTAGTTGGGCGACCACTTGGTGTGATCCCACTTGGTGGCATCGGGCAGCTCCTGGCGCGGATACTCGGGCACGCGCCCGCCGGCCTTTTTGCTGCAGAGCTTCTGGCCCAGCTTGGCGGCGCCGGCCGGGCACACCTCAACGCAGCGGCCGCAGGCCACACACTTGTCCTTCTCGACCTTGGCGACATAGGCCGAGCGCGACAGGTTGGGCGTGTTGAACAGCTGCGAGGTGCGCAGGGCGTAGCACACGTTGACGTTGCAGTTGCAGATGGCGAAGATCTTGTTCTCGCCGTCGATGTTGGTGATCTGGTGCACAAAGCCGTTGTCCTCGGCCTGGCGCAGGATGTCGTAGACCTCGTCGCGCGTCACGTAATGGCCACGATCGGTCTCGACCACGTAGTCGGCCATATCGCCCACGGCGATGCACCAATCGGCCGGGTCGTCGGCACAGCCCTCACCCATCACGCGACGGCTCGCACGGCAGCTGCAGGTGCTGGCGGCATACTTACCCTCGTATTTGTCGAGCCAGTGCTCGATATGCTCAATAGGCACCGAGGTGCTCGCGGCATCGATGGCCTTCTCGACCGGAATGACGTGCATGCCGATGCCGGCGCCTCCGGGCGGCACCATCGGCGTGGCCTTGGACAGCGGACCCTTGGATGCCTGTTCAAAGAACTTGGCGTAGACCGGATGCTCATCGAGCTGGCTCACGCGCATGTTGAGGAACTCGGCAGAACCCGGCACCAGCATGGGCAGGACCCACTGCTTGGCGCGCTCGGGGTTTTCCCAGTTATACTCGAGCAGACCCGTGTAGCTCATGTCGTCGAGCATCTTCTCGATATCTGCCTCGGGCATGCCGGTGAGCTTGACCATCTCGGGCAGCGTATAGGAACGGCGCATCTTCATCTTGCAGAGCACTTCGGCCTGCTCGTCGGTTGCGGCCTCGGCAAACGACCAGTACTCGTAGCCCAGCAGCTCATCGCGGTGAAGCAGACGGTTGGTGCAGTGCTCGCACAGCTTGACGATGGCCTCGCGCGGATGCTCCGGCAGCGGCGGCACGAACTCCGAACCGATATCGGGCTCGGTGTAGCTAATTCCCGGTCCGTTGAGAATCATGGTTGTCCCTTCTCTTGCCGCAGCCTGGCAGGCACGCAGCGCCCCTCTTTTTTTGCAGGCCGGGCATGCCCCCATGCCGTTCACCCGCCATTGTTGACATTGTGTCAAAAATAGTATTGACGAACCGTCAACAATATTCAAGACTGTTAGGCGAACGGTCAGGCAAAAGAGGATGAAAGGCGGCAAACGCATGGACGACACGTTCGCAGATATCCCTGTGGCCGACGCCACCCTTGCGTCCGATAGCGCGACAAAGCGCTTGACGGGCGACGAACGCCGTCGCGAGATCCTCGCCGCCGTGCGCACCGTAAGCTCCGAGTTAGGCGTGTCCCACCTATCGGTATCGGCCGTGACCAAGCGAGCCGGCTGCACGCGCTCATTGTTCTACCACTACTTTGCCGATATGGACGCCGCCGTCACCGCTGTTATGGACGAGGCAATCGACGGTTTTATCTCCGAGCTCGAGCAGTGGAACGCCGGCCGCACCGTCGGTGATATCGAGGGCGCGCTCGACACCGTCGCCCCGCTCTTTAAGCGTCTGGTCGCCAGCGGC
>CALFDL010000278.1 GCA_937950415.1 uncultured Collinsella sp.
CCGCGCTCGATAAGCGTGGTACCCAGCTCGCGCTCGAGCGCCTTGACGGCCTGGCTCACCGCACTTTGTGTATAGCCCAGCTCATCGGCTGCGCCCTTAAGACTGCCACGATCGACCACCATACAAACAATCTGATACCGCGATGCCATCGTGCCTCCACATCGATGTAGCCGTAAAACGTTTTGCCAGCGCTTTTTCTTTCAACATTAGCATTTCTTAATCATACTGAAGATACATTCGCTTTACTACATCCACATCTGGGAGCAGAATCCTTTTTGCGAAACCGTTCTGTAACAAAAGGAGTCCCATGGATCGCAAAAAAGCAATCGCGCTCTCATTTTCCGTTCCCGTCGCATGGGGCTTTTCGTACCCCCTCATGAAGATCGGCATGGACAGCATGAACGCCACGAGCATCGTTGCACTGCGCTGCATCATCGCCTTCGCGGCCTGCCTACTGCTCTTCCATAAGCACGCATTCCGCATTAACCGCGACCTCATGGTCCGTGCCGCCATTATCGGCGCCATCATGGCAACCGAGCTCACCTGCATGTGCCTGGGCTCCAGTCTTACGTCCGCCTCCACCGCCGGCTTTTTGCAGAGCCTGACGGTCGTGATCGTGCCGTTTGCCAACGCCGCCCTGCTGCGTCGCGCCCCCGAGCGCAAGGTGCTCGTCGGCACCGCCATCGTCACCTGCGGCATGCTGCTGCTCTCGGGCGCCGACTTTACCAGCCTGAACCCGGGCGCGCTCATCATGCTGCTCTCCGCTTTTGTCTATGCCGGACACATCATTGTGGCGAAGCGCTTTGTCGAAGAAGTCGACCCACTGGCCTTGGGTGTTTGGCAGCTGGGCTTTGGCGGCCTGTTCTCGGGCATTGCCGCATGCGTCTTTGGCGGTTTCACACTTCCCAGTACGCCCAGCGAGATCGTGGTCGTCGTCGCGCTCGCACTCATCTGCTCTGCCTACGGCTTTATCACCCAGACGCTCGTGCAGCCCCACGTACCCGCCGAGACCACCGGCTTCGCCTTCTCGCTTGAGCCGGTCTGCTCCGCCGTCTTTTCGTTCTTCCTGGTCGGCGAAGTCCTGAGCCCCATCGCCTTCTTTGGCGCCGCCCTCATCCTCACCGGCGTCATGGTGGCAACCGTCGAGCTTCCGCGCCTTCGCGCACATGGACAGGCTCGTATGACAGGAGCGCCCGAGCACGTCTCGTAGACCTCGCTCTTCATACAGCCGCGGCATAAAGGCAACCGGTGCGCCTTTACAATAGATGCCAACAGAGCATCTGCCATAAAGGAGCCCCATGGACACCGCAACGCGCGACCGCAACATAGCAACTTGGTTGGGCGATGCGCCGCAGCCGGTACGTGACACTACGAACCAGCTGCTCGAGCGCATCGCCCTCTTGCGTGCCGAACAGACCATCTACCCGGCACAAGACGACATCCTCAATGCCCTCGCCTACACGCCGGCCGACCAGGTCAAGGTTGTCATCTTAGGTCAAGACCCCTATCACGGACCCAACCAGGCAATGGGGCTGTCGTTCTCGGTCCCCGCGTCGCAAACCAAGTTGCCGCCGAGCCTGCGCAACATCTATAAGGAACTCAAAGCCGATCTGGGTTGCCCCATTCCCGCCACGGGAGATCTAACACCATGGGCACAACAGGGCGTCCTGCTCCTCAACACTACGCTCACCGTGCGCGAGCATGCCGCCAACTCGCACGCCAAACTGGGCTGGAGCACGCTCACCGACTTTGTTATCGAACGCTGCTGCCTGCTGCCCCAACCGGTCGTCTTTTTGGCATGGGGCCGCTTTGCCCAGCAGATGGTCGAGGGCAAGCTCGCCGCGACCAGCGCGGGCAGAAAAACCAGCAAGTTCTGCCTTGCGTCCACTCACCCCTCGCCGCTTTCGGCAAACCGCGCCACGGCAGAACTCCCCGCTTTTATGGGGTCGCGCCCCTTCTCCGCTGCCAATCGGCTACTCGAACAGCACGGCTCGACCCCCGTCAAATGGACTTGCCTCGGCTAAAAACCGATACATCAAAAACGCGCCCGACGGCTTTCCATCGGGCGCGTTTCCTATTCGGGCCAAATAAATTGTGTGCGGCCGGCCTCGCCGCCATCGATCAGCAGGCTCTGCCCGGTCATAAACCGGTTGGTCACGCCCACAAAGTAAATCCACTCGGCGATCTCTTGGGCGGTGGCCCAGCGCTTAAGCGGCGTGAGCTCCATAATCTGGTTCCACAGGTGCTCGTCTTCCATCACGCAACGGTTGAGCGGCGTGATAACGCCGCCCGGGTCCACACTGTTGGCGATGGCCTGCGGCGCCAGGCGGTTTGCAAGGTTCTTGGTGTAGGCGATAACGCCGCCCTTGCTGGCGGCATAGGCGGGAAACTCCGATCCCGTATGTCCGCTCGCGGACCCCACATTGACCACGGATTTGATAGTCGGCGCCGGCTTGGCGGCAAGCCCCTCTCCCACAAAGGCGTAGCGCTCGGTCACGTTGATGGTGCCACACAGGTTGGCGGCGATATCGTCGGCCGAATCCTGCGCACCGGCAACGTTCACGATTACCTGAGGCTCAAGGTCGCCTGGAAACGAGTTAGGCTCGCGTACATCAACGATCAGATGGCGGTAGCGCTCGTGCTCGACCGCCGCCGGCAGCAGGTCAAAGCCCACGACCTCGTGGCCCTCGTCCAAAAAGCGCTGCACGCACGCGGCTCCGATACCGCCCGAAGCGCCCGTGATCAAAACCCGCATACTTGCTCCTTAGGCGGTTGCGTGGCGCTCGAGGTACTCGGCGCCCACATTCTCGCGCTCCCAGCCGCGCACGACCTTGTAGCCCACGGGGCTCAGGAAGACCTCGCACAGCAGCTCGGCAACAGCGCCGGTCAGCGAGCACATAAGGACCTGCACCCAGGTCCAACCAAAGAACGTATGGCTCACCACAATGGCAAAGACCAGGTTGTCGATAAACTGGCCAACACCCGTGGACACATAGGAACGGAAGGCGAAGCTCGCAAAGTTATTCTTTTTGAGCATACGGCCGAGCGACTGGTTGAGCGTGGAATTAACCACGGCAGAAACGAGCATTGCCAGCGAAGAGCCCAGCACCACGTACCAGGTGCCGCCAATGGTGGCGTTAAGGGCGCTGTTGACCTCGATCATGCCCGTGTCGTAGTAGGCGCCCCACATGCCGGGCGTGAGCGAACATGCCCAAAAGCACAGGCTCACGGCGAGGTTGACCAGCAGCGCGAGGATAGAGATTTTGATGGATGCCTTGGCGCCAAAGCGCTTGCAGATCATGTCCTGGCACAAAAACGAAACCCAGCTCACCACAAAGCCGCAATCGAGCGCCAGATACGGCAGGCTGATAAGCTCTTTGTTGGCCAGCAGGTTCATCATGATGACGCTCACGAAAAACAGCGAAACCGTTGCCGCGGGAATGCTCCGCAACAGGACCTTGTAGTCCTCCATGACCTTCTTGATCATTATGTACTCCTTTGGTTTTAGGTTTAACGAGCAGGATATCGGACCCGAACTGCTCGGACGCCCCGGTCTTGAGACGACGGTGGGTATGATAGCCGCTCATACGGCATCAGGCAAGTAAACGGCGCGGCAGCCCCGCAGGGCCACCGCGCCGATGCGCTAAAAGGCCACGTTGCCAAACTCCGACAGGATAAGGTCGGGGTTGTGGTCGGTTGCCCAGTCCACGTTCCACGGGCTCGTGAACAGCAGCAGCTTACCGCCGCGCATGTCCTCGACGCGCAGGGTGTCGCGCGTGAGCGAAAGGCCCGGGATATCGATGGTGTCGGGGTCGTTCTGGATCCAGCGGATGTCCGTATAGGGCAGTGGCTGGCGACGAACCTCAACACGGTACTCGGCCTTGAGGCGGCGCTCGAGTACCTCAAACTGCAGCACGCCGACCACGCCCACGATAACGCTCTCCATGCCGGCACCCAGCTCGCGGAAAATCTGGATGGCGCCCTCCTGGGCAAGCTCCTCCATACCCTTGACGAACTGCTTGCGCTTGAGCGTGTCGACCTGCGTAATGCGAGCGAACATCTCGGGGGCAAACGTCGGGATCTGCGGATACTGCACGTGGCGCTTGCCAGAGCACACAGTGTCGCCGATGCTAAAGATACCCGGATCGAACAGGCCCACGATATCGCCCGCGTACGCCTCGTCCACGATGGCGCGGTCATCGGCCATCATCGACGTGCCCGTAGCAAGCTTGAGCTTGCGGTTGCCCTGCACGTGGAAGGCGTCCATGCCACGCTCGAACTTGCCCGAGCAAATGCGCACAAAAGCGATGCGGTCGCGGTGGTTCTTGTCCATGTTGGCCTGGATCTTAAACACAAAGCCGCTAAAGTCATCGTGGCAGGGATCGACCGGCTCGCTGGTGAGCGTATCGGTATAGGCGCGCGGCGTCGGGGCCAGACGCAGGAACTCCTTGAGGAAGGGCTCCACGCCAAAGTTGGTGAGCGCCGAGCCAAAGAACGCCGGGCTCAGCTTGCCGCAGGCCACGGCATCCAAGTCGAGCTCGTCGCCGGCACCATCGAGCAGCTCGATGTCGTCCATCAGGTTCTTGTGGTTCTCTTCGCCAATAAGCTCGTCCATGGAAGGATCGCCCAGCTCGGCCTCGACCTCGGCGACCTTCTTGGTGGCGTTGGCGTGGCCGTCGCCCTCGAAGGCAATGACGCGACGAGTCTGACGGTCGAACACGCCGCGGAAGTTGCGGCCGCTGCCGATCGGCCAGTTCATGGGATACGTATTGATGCCCAGGACGTTCTCGATCTCTTCCATGAGCTCAAACGGATCGCGAGCCTCGTGGTCGAGCTTGTTCACAAAGGTGAAGATGGGAATATGGCGCAGCGTACAGACCTTAAAGAGCTTTTTGGTCTGGGCCTCGACGCCCTTGGCGCCGTCGATGACCATGACCGCGGCGTCGGCGGCCATAAGGGTACGGTAGGTATCCTCCGAGAAGTCCTGGTGGCCGGGGGTATCGAGGATGTTGACGCAGGCGCCGTTGTAGGTGAACTGCAGAACCGAGGAGGTAACGGAGATACCGCGCTCCTTCTCGATGTCCATCCAGTCCGAGACGGCATGCTTGGCCGAGCTCTTGCCCTTGACCGAGCCGGCAGTCTGGATGCTGCCGGTATAGAGCAGCAGCTTCTCGGTAAGCGTGGTCTTACCGGCGTCCGGGTGGCTGATGATCGCGAATGTGCGGCGCGACGAGATTTCATCCGACAGGCTTGCCATGCGGATCCTTTCTTGCATTAAGTGCATTACGTCGATGTAACCGTACTATTGTAGCCGCGAAATCTCGGCATAGGGCACCTGTCAGGACAAATTCATCAGTTGGGGTCTAGGGTAGCAGTCGATAGCGGCACTCCGCAGCAGTTTGTCTCGATCTGTAACATCTAGACGGTTTTTGAACCTCTTCCTGTTACAGATTTAGACAAACAGGTGGGCGTCCCAGAAAGATCTCGATCTGTAACATCTAGCCACTCAAAACGGGTCCATCTGTTACAGATTGAGATGAATGAACGAGCGGACAATCCGTATTTACCTCTTGCGCAACTGTGCATAGTGTATATATACTGTGCTTACCGGTTATATACACGTGTAGCCCAACAGCTAAGGAGCCGCTGTGGACATCATCCTATCCAATTCGAGCGACAAACCCATCTACGAGCAAATAGCCTCGCAAGTCAAAGCTCAGATCCTTTCGGGCACGCTCGCTGCGGGAGCCAAACTCCCCAGCATCCGTGCGCTCGCGAGCGATCTTGGCGTGAGCGTCATCACCACCAAGCGCGCCTACGCCGACCTGGAGCAGCTCGGGTTTATCTGCACCGTGCAGGGCAAGGGCTGTTTTGTCGCCGAGGGCAACCAGGAGCTCTTGCGTGAAAACCAGCTCTGCCATATCGAAGAGCTGCTTGCGAAAGCGGCAAGCCAAGCCGAAACCCTGGGCGTCACACGCGACAAGCTGCACGAAATGCTCGACCTGGTAGCCCCCGAAACCATGCAGTAGCCATCTGCAAGAAAGGCTATACCATGCA
>CALFDL010000279.1 GCA_937950415.1 uncultured Collinsella sp.
GTGCGCGGCGGAGGTTCTTTCATGTCCGAGGACGTGCCGGAAAGGTAGGTTGCCCTCGGGCCGGACAGCTAAGGTAAATTACGCGACGGTGTAAACCCAGTTGTGCTTGTCCTCGACAGCACCGGACTGGATGCCAGTCAGGGTCTCGCGAAGTTTCTTCATCACAGGGCCGATCTCGGTGTATCCAGCCGGGAAGGTCACGGTCTCGTCGGCGCCGTAAACCTTGTTGTCGATTTCGCCAACCGGAGAGATGACGGCAGCGGTGCCGCACAGGCCGCACTCCACAAAGGTGCCGGCCTTGACCTCGGCCCACTCGACGGGGCGCTGGTCAACGGTCATGCCCAGGTCCTGAGCAACCTGAACGAGCGAACGACGGGTGATGGAGGGCAGGATGGAGTCGGTGTGCGACTGCGGAACGACGAGCGTGCCATCCTCTTTCACGAACAGGACGTTGGCGCCACCGGTCTCCTCGACATAGGTGCGGGACTCGGAGTCGAGATACAGGTTCTCGGCATAACCCTCGCGGTGAGCCTCCATCGTGGGCTTAAGGGACATGGCGTAGTTGAGGCCAGCCTTGATGTTACCGGTGCCGTGCGGTGCGGCGCGGTCGTACTCGGAAACGCGCAGCTTGACGGGCTTAAGGCCACCCTTAAAGTACGGACCGACCGGGGTCACGAGAATGCGGAACGTGTACTCAGGAGCGGGAGCCACGCCGATCACGTCACCGGAGCCGATCATAAACGGACGCACGTACAGGGTCGCACCGGAGCCGAAAGGCGGAACCCAGGCGGCGTTGGCAGAAACGACCTGCTTGACGGCCTCAACGAACTTGTCCTTGGGGAACGGGGGCATCTCCAGACGCTGAGCGGAGTTGTACATACGCTCGGCGTTCATGTCGGGACGGAAGCAAACGATGCTGCCGTCCTCGGCGGTGTAGGCCTTCAGGCCCTCAAAGACCTCCTGGCAGTAATGGAAGATGCCACCGCACTCGGAGACGTGCAGGGTGTGGTCGGTGGTCAGGCCGCCCTCGTCCCACTCGCCGTCCTTCCAATGGGCCTCGTAGCTGTAATCGGTCTTCATGTAGCCAAAGCCGAGGCTACCCCAATCGATATCCTTCTTCTCGACAGTCATATGTCGCTCCTTACATACACAGTTGCAAACTCGCGAACTCGCACGCAAGGACCGAGGCCGACCGCGTCGCAACGTCGCACGCCCGGAGCGTAGAGCCGGACGGGACACGCGGGCAACGCCAAAACCCATGGCACGTCGATTCGCATGCACGAGATTGTACTCCCCGCACGCGTCTGATAAAACGCTTTTCTTTAACTAAGTAAAGTATTTTCATTTGCTTCGGAATTCACCAGGGCAAACAGGCATCCTCCAAGCCGCGGCGTCCACTCGCCCCATGCGCCCCGCGGCCGCCCTATCGATATACTCTAAAGTCGAGACGATGATTGGAGCCCCCTTGGCAACTCAGAACAAACGCGAACACTTGACGGAAGACCTGCTCAAGCGGCTATTGGCCAGTTCGAGCATCGACGCCTATCTTGACGAAGGCGAAACCGTCGACCAAACGCTTCCCTCGTACTTGCGCTGCCTCATCGACGAGCGCCGCATCAAGCGCTCGGACGTCGCACGCAACTCGGGCCTTAACCCAACCGTTGTGTACGACATCTTTGCCGGCAAAAGCCGCCCCGGCCGCGACCACGCCATCATGTTGGCACTCGGCATCGGCTGCACACTTCGAGAGACGCAGCGCCTTCTGAGACTCGACAGCGTCGCTGAACTTTGGTGTAAAGATCGCCGCGACGCCATCGTCATCTGGTGCATCGAACGCGGCATGAGTCGCGCTTGCACCGATGACGAGCTCTACCGTTTGGGCGAGAAAACGCTTTTGGGGACCAACCCACTCAAATAAACGCCCACGTCTGTGCGGGCCCCGTAACGCTATCCTCTCCATACGCGATTCAGTTGCCAACTGAACAAACAGAACAATCGTTGTCATATCATTCTTGGGGCATTTGCCCAGCTACCATGAAGGGAGGACGGCTTGAACGACAACCAGCTCATGCATGCCATGAGTCTTGACGACACCTATCGCGTCGAGCAGGTGCTCGCACGCGGCGAAGACGGCATTACCGAACTCGTCACGATTGACGGAGCCGGTCCCTTCGTGCGAAAGAAGATTCGGCAGGAGCTTGCCCGCCGCAATGTATGGTCGGCACTCACAGAATGCAGCTCGCCCCGCCTTCCCCGCGTCGAGGCAACCTACGAACTACCCGAGCACTTTGTTGTCGTCTACGACTTTGTGCCGGGTCGGTCGCTTTCCAAAGTTATCGAAACCGATGGGCCGTTGACGCCGGAAGAGGCAACATCGCTTGCCATCGAGCTTTGCGAGGCGGCCGAGGAGCTCCACAGACACGGTATCGTCCACCGTGACATTTCCCCCAACAATATCGTGGTTGCCGCAGACGGCGCACACCTCATCGACCTTGGTATTGCCCGCATGCGCGTCGAAGGGGCAAGCAAGGACACGACCTCCCTCGGAACTTGGGGGTTCGCCTCGCCCGAACAATACGGCTTTGCCCAGACCGATGCGCGAAGTGATGTCTACTCCATCGGACGCGTTCTTGGCTTTGCGCTTACGGGCGTCCGGCCTGACGACGAGGCTTACGAGCAGATTCTTAAGAAGCGTCTTGATAATGCACCCGCGACGCTCGTCCATGCCATCACGCGTGCCTGCTCGTTTGAGCCGAGCGCGCGATTCCAGTCTGCGACCGAGATGGCAGGAGCGCTCTCCGGCTCGCCCCAACCAAAAGACGATGGGACATCTTCTGGCGCAAACCAGCAAGCCGACAAGGTCAAAGCGGCGACAAGAACGCACGATCCGAAGCATAATCCGGAGAAAACCGGGGTTCAGGTCCTCGGCAGTCTTTTTCTAAAACTGATACTCATCGCCGCAGTGCTCGCCGGTTTGCTAGCTGGCGGCGCGATTGCCATTTCGTCCTTTCACGCCGCTCGGGAAAACAGCGACGACCGCGCATCTTCGTCGCAGGCCGGCCAGTCCGGCGGCGCTTCCACCCCCGAAAAGCCAACTTCACCAAGCGATGCCAGCCACTTGTCCGCCGAGCTCTCAATCGTGGAGTCTGGCTGGTCGGTCGGTGCGCACGGATACGTCCACTTTGGCATCGGCCTTAAAAACTCCGACGGCCCTGCCGCTATCGCATTTCCCACCATTAAGGTCTACGGATACGACGCGGACGACAACCTGATCTTTACGGATGAGAAAACCTACAGCACCATCGAGCCCGGCCAGACCGTCTACTTTGGCGATCAGACGGGAAATGGCACCGCTCCCGCGCGCGTTGAGTTCGAAACCGTCACACCCAGCGGCGTTGCACTTGCCACCGCCACCGAAGCACCGGCATATGAGCTTTTCGATAACACCGAATCCGCTGGGGCAGACGGTATGCAGTCATTCTTGGCAAAGCTCAAACTCCAAAGTGCTCCGAGCGGCTTTGATAAGACCCAGGTGTTCCTATCGGCCATCCTACGCGATAAACAGGGCAATATCGTTGCCGGCTATAACAATTTTTGCGACTGCCCCGCCGTCGGCTCTACGGTCCCCGTTTCAATCGACGTCAACAATCCGCCCACGCACGCAAGCTGCGATATTTACGCAGCCCAATGGTAAGGTCCGTGGCGCCGTTCGCCGACAGCACCTCCAATTCAGTTGGCAACTGAGGAATCACAGCTCTCGTAGCCACACAATAAAATGACCAGCGCTGCCAAATGATCGCCAAAAGCGGAACAGGGTCTCAAGGCGTCCCAACGCCCTAAGCCCTTTCGATTCTTCCGAGTCGTTTCCCTTCCTAAGCGTGAGTTATATCCGACGAGCTGGCGAACGCAACCATACGATTTTTATGGAAGGCAGATATGACTTTTTGCCCAAAATGCGGAAACGAGTTACGCCCCGGCCTGCATTTTTGTCCTAAATGCGGCTCAGAGATAAACATCGCCAAATGCACTCCAGAAACCCACCGAACCGGTCCCGTCGAGCCCGCCTCCGACAATGCCACTTCTGGCGAGGCAAGTAATATCCCTCCAGTCCCCCACAATCCTACGAACAGTGCCGCCGCAAACGAGCTGACCGACAGCCTGGCAACGGCCGCAGACGCGCTTGGCGGACTAGCAGCAAAGGCTGGAGCCATCGCAGCCGATGCCGTAGGCGAACTCGCCAATCGCGCAAAGGATGCCCTTGATGACGCAACAGCAAGCGCCGCCGGCAAAAAGGAAATGAACTCTACGGCGAATGATTCTCCGTCCGAATATCGGGGTGCTGCCGAGCTCGACGAGCCCTTTAAGGCACGGCTGCCAAAAACAGCTCACAGCAAAGGCGTCTCGAACTTTATTGATTCCATCTCACACGAATCCTCAGCCTTGGTATCACAAGCTCGGAAAAAGCTAAGGACAAACTATGCACCCCAACACCCTTGGCGAATCCTTGGAATAGCCGGCATCGGCATAGCAATAGTTGCCATCGTTACAGTCGTAGCGATTGTGCTCGGTGCAAATGGCTCAAAGAAAACCAGCGAACCCGTTCAAGA
This sequence comes from uncultured Collinsella sp., assembly GCA_937950415.1. Classification (GTDB taxonomy): domain Bacteria; phylum Actinomycetota; class Coriobacteriia; order Coriobacteriales; family Coriobacteriaceae; genus Collinsella. Next base: position 4,608 of record CALFDL010000279.1, read on the forward strand.
CGCCCCAAGCTATCCAGTCCATCTTTCCGTAGATTGCAGCGAGAATCTCCTCTTCTCTCGCTACGACCTTGCCATCTACGTTGATTCAGAAAAAGTCGGGACCCTCGACCACGGAGCCGAAGATTCATGGGACCTCACGCTCGACAAGGGACAGCACACGCTTAGGGTCCAGAAAGCAGACGACTCAAGCGTCGACGGAAGGAAAACGTTTAAGGTCGATCAAAACGAAAAAGTCAGCTGCACCGTATATGCAAAACATGACCAGATTGAAATTAGCCTAAAAGTAAAGGCATCAACCGATAGTGGCGACAGCACAAAGGAACCATCACGGGCAACCGAAAAGAAGAAAGAGAAAAAGAAAACGGACGGTGAGCCGACCCAAAAGAAGGAGACCGAAGAAGCAGAAACGGAGGATACTGACTCTCCCGAGCAAAATGCCGAAGCCGCACAGCCCGCTTCCGAACAAGATGCCGTCCTAACAACGGCCAATTGTCCCGATCTTGCGACGCTGCTCTCCTCCAGCGACATGGACGCGAGCTGGTTTGTGTCCAAGTACGCGGGCAAGACTATTGAGTTTGACGGCAATATCGCCTACCTCGCCCCGCACGCCAACTACACCACGCGCTGGGATGTTTTGATCAACGCCGGCGACTATGACCCCAACCATGCTCAAGGTCCCGAAATGCAGTACGAAAACGTCAATACCTTAGACATGGGATTTGATGGCAGTCTCGATGAAATCCGAACCGGCACAAACGTACACATCAAGGCAATAGTTAAGGATTACAACGCATCGACGTGTCTGCTTCACCTGGATCCCGTCTCGATGTCGGCACGTTAAGGAGTTGATAATGGCCTACTGCCCAAACTGCGGGACAAAGCTCGTTGATGGCGATGTCTTTTGCGGAAACTGCGGAAAGCGCATCGAAGCAGCCGCGGCACCTTGTGAACCCGTTTTCTCGCAAGCGCCCACCGAGGAGACCAAGTCCCCTACAAAAGAAACGAAACCAAAATCCGGTATTACGCGCTGCCCCGCTTGCGGCGAGATTGTCGACAAGAATGCGGTCATCTGCCCCTCATGCGGCTTCGGAATCCGCGATGTGGCAGACGGCTCGATTGCACTGCTTTCGCAGAAGCTCGACCTAATCGAGAGCAAGCGGCCTCAAAAACGCAAGAAGGACGAAAACGACACCATCTCGGCAACCGATGAACGGAAGATCAGCCTGATTCGGAGCTGGCCCATTCCCAACAGCAAGGATGACCTTATTGAGTTCGCCGCCATGGCGAGCGGCAACTGTATCGCTCCCCCAAAACTTGGCAACGACCGCATCGCTGCAGAGGACGCGCTTGCCGAAGCATGGCACTCCAAATTTGATCAGGCGTACGCGAAAGCGGAGCATCTCTTTGGTGACAGCGACGAGTTCGCGTTACTCATGGACCTCAAGGCGGGCATTCAAAGAAGAACGATTATCTCTAGGCTTCGCGCTTGGGGTCCCTGGATTGCATATGGATTGATTATGGCAGCCCTCTTCGGATTCCTAGGCATCATGTCCGCTTGTTCAGGGGAGTAAATCATGGCTAATCAAAATCGCGCCGGCTTGATGGATGAAATCCGCTGTGATGAGAAGGACTATCTCATCTGGAAATGGCGACCCGCAAACAATGTGCGCCGTGAAAACGCAATCCGCTGGGGATCATCGCTCCGCGTGCGCGAGGGTTCTGTTGCCGTTTTCATATGCCGTCGCAAGGGACAAGACGCGATCCAAGAGTTCATCGAGGGACCTTTTGATGAGGCGCTCAACACCTCCAACCTGCCCATCATCGCGAGCTTTGTCGCGGCGGCATATGGCGGTGGCACACCGTTTCAGGCAGAGGTTTACTTCATCAATCTTGCCAAGGTTGTTCAATCACGTTTTGCCGTGCGCTACTTCGATGTGTTTGACCAGCGGTTCCCCGATTTTGGAGTACCCGTTGCCGTGCGAGGGACCCTTACTTTCCAAATCGCCGATTACCGTGAATTCATCGAGCTCCACCGTCTTGATGAATTCACGCTCGAAGACTTTCAAAGTCAAGTTCGCGATGCGGTCTCGCGCAGAGTTAAATCTCTTGTCGCCAATATGCCTTCAAAACTCGGGATCCCTCTTTTACAGCTCGCCGGCCGCACCGACGACCTCTCGGTACTTGCCAACAACGACCTTTCTCCACAGCTGCGCAAGGTCTTTGGCATAGAGCTCTCGTCTTTAGACATCGCCGCCATCGACGTGGACGAGGAGAGCGACGGCTACACTCGGCTCATGGCGGTAACACGCGATGTGACCGAGGCCACCGTCCGAGCCCAAACCGAAGCCAACATCAAGAACATCCATGATATGCAGCGCGTTCAAATGGAAAACCTGCAGGAACGTCTGCGCATTGAGCGCGAGGAAGGACAATATCGCGTCCACAAGCAGACTCAGACTGCCAACTTCCCCGCCTATCAGGTGGAAGCGCAAACCACCGTTGGCGTCGCTGGCGCAGAGGCGCTCGGACATATGGGCGAAAATGGAGCTGCGGGCATCAGCCTCGGCGGCGGTGGCAACGGCGGCATAGACATGGCTGGGATCGCCGCGGGCATGGCCATAGGCGGTTCCGTCGGTCGGAACATCGCCGGCGCGATGGACAACATGATGGGCAACACTCCGGCGGGAATCTCTGGCTCCCCCGTTCCCCCGCCCATTCCGCGGCAAGATCGTTTCCACGTTGCTGTCAACGGCGCAGCAACCGGACCGTTCGACCTCATTACGCTGAGTTCCATGGTTGCCTCAAAATCGCTTGCTCCCGAATCTCTCGTCTGGCAAGAAGGCATGGCAAACTGGATGCCCGCAAAAACCGTTCCCGCAATTGCGGCGCTTTTCAATAACGGCTCCACCCCACCGCCGATTCCAGTTGATTAAGTTGCTGCGCGACGCTTGCTGCCAAGCGCATCGCGCGCTCACTTCCCCTCAAACGTAAACGGGATCCGTCGGCTTCAAGCGACGGATCCCGTTTTGTTTTGGATTATGCAGCGCAACTGTTACCGTGTAGGTTTTAACGCACGGATACTATGCGGCGTTCTTTTTGCCCAGCTTAGCCTTAACCAGGCCGACCACGGTCGGGATGATCGACACGGCGACGATACCGATAATCAGCAGCTCAAAGTGTTCCTGCACAAAGGGGATGCCGCCAAAGAAGTAGCCCAGCAGTGTAAAGAGCGTTGACCAGGTAATGCCACCCAGCACGTTAAAGATGACAAAGTTGCGCCAGTGCATGCCGCCCATGCCGGCGATAAAGGGCACAAAGGTGCGGATAAACGGGAAGAAGCGGCCCAGGAAGATGGCCAGGTGACCCCACTTATCCAAGAAGTCCTCGGACTTTTTGATGCGCTCGGGCGTCATGGCCTTAACCTTGCCCGAGGCGATGATCTTTTTGCCAAAGAAGTGACCGATCATAAAGTTGCACTGGTCACCCAGGATGGCAGCAGCCCATGCGACGGCCAGCAGTGCCACGATGTTAAAACCACCGTTGTGGGCAAAGAAGCCCGAAGCGAACAGCAGCGAATCACCGGGAAGGAACGGGAAGAACACCACGCCTGTCTCAATGAAGATAATCAGGAACACGCAGCCGTAGGCCATAAGCGGGCCGGCGGCGATCCAGCTGGCGATCGCGGTGCGCGGGTCCTTAAGCAGCTCGGCAATAAAATTGATGAAACCCATGAAGTAAAACCTCTCAGTTGTGGGCGCGGATACGTCCAAGTTGACCAGTATACGGTTGCGGTGCCCCCTCGTGCGCAACCCCACAAAAGCATGACTCCATTACCAGCAAGTTTGCATAACTGACACCTGTCGCGCAATGCCGCCAAGATTGTCCCTCCTAATCCCTAGCGAATCGCTATACTTTATTGAATCGCATTGCCATGGCGCTAAGGGAGGGCGGCCGGTGAGCTTTATCAATACCATTCGCGAGGACATCAAGACCGTCCAAGCGCAGGACCCCGCCGCGCAAAACGGTCTGGTCATCTTCCTTTCCTATCCTGGCCTGCACGCCAAGTGGAACCACGTGCCCGAGCACTGGCTCTGGAAGCATGGCCATCGCTCGCTCGCCCGTGTGCTCTCGCAAATCACCCGCCACATCACCGGCGTCGAGATTCACCCTGCCGCGCAGATTGGCAAGCACTTCTTTATCGACCATGCCATGGGCGTCGTCATCGGCGAGACCACCATCGTGGGCGACAACTGCGTGCTCTACCAGGGCGTCACGCTCGGCGGTACCGGCAACGAGACCGGCAAACGCCACCCAACGCTCGGCGATAACGTCACCGTGGGCACGGGCGCCAAGGTGCTCGGCAACATCCACATTGGCAACAACGTCAAGATCGGCGGCAACTCGGTCGTCGTCAAAGACGTGCCCGACAACTGCACCGTCGTGGGCGTGCCGGGACGCATCATCAAGCGCAACGGCTGCCGTGTGTTCGAGGAGAGTTTCGACGCCAAGCAGCATCGCGAGTACATGCCCGACGACGCCGCCGAGCAGAGCGCACTCAACCGCCAAGGCATCACCGAGAACGCCCGCCGCGTCAAAGAACTCGAGCGAGAGGTGGCCGAGCTCAAAGCCCTCGTCGCCAAGCTCGTGGACGAACGCTAGGGCCGCGGGCAACCGCCACAGCATTAACGCCAACACAAAAGGCGCGCCAGAGGATTCACCCCCGGCGCGCCTTCTTTTCGATGTGACATGCGGGACTGTCCCTTTGTCACATTAGGCGAACTGGCTCAGATAGAGGTCGGCGTAGGCACCCTCGGCAGCCAGCAGCTCCTTATGCGTGCCCTGCTCGATAATGTTGCCGTGATCCATGACCAAGATCAGGTCGGCATCAACAATCGTCGACAGGCGGTGCGCGATCACAAAGCTCGTGCGCCCGCGCATGAGCGCGTCCATGGCACGACCGATGGCAAGCTCGGTACGCGTATCCACGCTTGAGGTCGCCTCGTCCAGGATGAGAATCGCCGGGTTATTGAGCAGCACGCGAGCGATGGTCAGCAGCTGACGCTGGCCCTGGCTGATGCTCTCGGCATCGTTGGCCACGCGCGTGTCGTAGCCCTGCGGCATGGTGCGCACAAAGAAGTCGACCTGCGCGGCACGAGCGGCGGCCACAATTTCGTCGCGCGTTGCCTCGGGGCAGCCGTAGGCGATGTTTTCGGCAATCGTGCCATCGAACAGCCAGGCGTCTTGCAGCACCATGCCAAACTGCTGCCGTAGCTCGCCGCGGTCCATGCGGCTCGTATCCACGCCGTCGAGCGTAATACGCCCGCCGTCAATCTCGTAGAAGCGCATGAGCAGGTTGATGAGCGTCGTCTTGCCTGCGCCCGTGGTTCCCACCACGGCAATCTTCTGGCCCGGCTCGGCGGTAAACGACACGTCGCGCATAAGCGGCTTGTCGGGCGAATAACCAAAGCGCACATGCTCAAAGGAGACGCGGCCCTCCACGCGACCCGGCAGCTTGGCGGCCTTGCCCGGTAGCGGATCGGCCTCCATCTCGGGCTCATCGAGCAGGTCGAACACGCGCTCTGCACTCGCCAGCGCGCTCTGCAGCGAGTTGAAGGTAAACGACAACTGCGTCATGGGCTCGGACGCCTCGTAGATAAACTGGAAGAACGCCTGGAACACGCCGACAGTCATGTGACCGGCAACCAGCATGCTGCAGCCCACCAGCGCGATCACAATCTGCGCCAAACGGCCGATAAAGCGCACCGCAGGGCCGACGGCATTGATCATAAAGTCGGCCTTGGTACTCACACGAGCCAGTTCCTTCGAAGCCTCGTGCACCTCAGCGGAGCTCTGACGTTCGCGGTTAAACGCGCGGATCACCAGACGGCCCGAATAGCCTTCCTCGACCGCACTCGTAATCTTGGACACCCACTCTTGGCGCTCGCCCGTCACATCGTGTGTGCGGCGCGAGACGACCTTCGTCACCAGCAGCGACAGTGCCGTAAAGAACAGAAAGACGAGCGTAAGCTGCACGCTGAACACGAACATCACGCTCACAGCACCAACAACCGTGCCGATCGACACGAGCAGCTGCAGCAATCCGCGCTGCATGCTCTCGGACATCTTGTCCAGGTCGTTGGTCGCGCGGCTGACGACCTCGCCGGGACGATGCGCGTCAAAATAGGCGAGCGGCAGACGGTTGAGCTTTTGCGCGATGCGGTTGCGCAGGCGCAGGTTGAGGCGTTCGGCCACGCTCGACATCAAAAAGCTCTGGAGCGCATAGAACGAGGCAGCGGCAGTCCAGATCATAAAGTAGACGAAAATGGTCTTGCCGCAGTTCTCCCAGGTGATGCTGAAAGTGGTGTCGTTGGCAAACGCCACCTGAATGTGGCCCCACAGCTCATCGATCACGCGGGCGCTATATGCCGGCGCGGCGGTGTTAAAGATGACGTAGAACACGATGCTCGC
>CALFDL010000280.1 GCA_937950415.1 uncultured Collinsella sp.
CCGGCGACCGCCTCGTCAGAAATATCGGCGCCGTCTGCCCGGGCGTCGACGGTGCAGCCGTCCACCACGAGCGCCTGCGAGACGTGGATCCCGCACTGCGAGCCCGTCGCCGTCAGGGTCCCGGTGCCGCGCAGCGTCAGGTTGCCCCACACCTCCATGCCACACAGCGTGATGTCCGCATCGGGCGCATGCGACTCCGTCACGGAGTTTTGCCCGGCAAGCGTCAGCACCAGGTCGCCCTCGGCTCCGATGGCTTCGCCCGCGTAGCCGTTAAGCTCCAGGTGGTCGGCATCGGTCCAAGCCCAGCCGGGGCCCGACACGCCCGGCTCGTAGTACGTCGCGCCCGCGATGATGAGGCTCTCCGCGCCCGCGGCATAAGAAGGCCCGCCCAGCAAAACGCACAGGCAGGCCATGGCAGCGATCGCGATGTGATGACGGCTGGTGTGGGACTCGGCGGCAAACATACCCGCTCCGATCTTCGAGGAGCCAATAGAATGTGCACCAGAAAATGCCCTGGTAGCAGCAGCTATCAGTTTACCGAGATCAAGCCATAAACAAAGAAATTGCCCCTGAGCTGTGGCAGGAATTAGGTGTAAATCGTTTTGCCAGTCGGTGAAAGGATGAATTCGGGTTGAGCCAGACGTGCTATACCAACAAGCTATTGAACGACTTTACTCAATCACATGTCTTTATCGGAATCTGCGGATATACGTTGAGCCCTTTCGTCCAACTCTTCAATAGCTTCTTTGATGTCATTGCGAATCCATTCGGTCCTCAACTGTCCCATGCGTGATTTGAATCCGACCTTGACTAATCTGCCGTCAATACTTCTTAACCATTCAATAGCTTCGGTTAAGCTCTGACCATCTAAGTACTTCTTTATGTCTCTATTGAAAAATGAATGTAGAGACATTTGAGAAACTGCGGTTCCTTCATAGATTGACGCAGCAACATATTCCGCTGGTACATTCACAATCGTCCTTGAGTACCCGGACTGCATAGCTTCTTTAAATAGGTTGGAGAGCGTATTTCCTGTATCCCCATCAACATCGGACAACTCTAGGCTGATGCGATTTAATGCTCGTTCACTTTCCTCTTTTTCAACGTTTGATATAAGCTCATCCATAATTTGATCAGCGTTCATACCGAAAAAGTCATTGGCCATTGCCCGCTCTTGCCTTAACTTGTCCGCGTTGCACTTAGGGTCATGATTGGCGGCTAGCCGAAGCGATTCGAGAAGCTTCTCGCGAAATGATTCATCCCAGAATCCAAGATCAATTAGATTAAGCGCAATCCTAATAATCTTATAAAACCAAGTTAGAGAATACTGTCCCTCAGTTAAAAGTATTTCAAGTTGGTTCGCTAACAATTCGACCTGATCATCTTCCAGCCAGGGCAAAGCAAACCATTGGTTTTCTATGTCTCGGGCCTTGAGATCCGCGGAGGATTCTGGGTTTTTGGCTAGAACGAACTCCTTGAAAGAGTTCTCGATAGCATTAGGGCTTACTTTCCCGCCTTCTATTAAGGGGGCAAGAGCCTCTGATACCAGTAAATAGTTTTCGTATTCAATGACCTTAGAATTATCGATCATGTTCACAGCTTTGTTTGAGGTATCGGGCTTTTTGGGAGTATTTCCTGCCGATGCCAGGACTGCATAACTAATAAAATCCCGAGAGTGCTTGGGCTCTCCCGCATGATTTTACGGTCTTATCGACAAGAACTGATGTGCCCAAGACGCAGTTAATGGTTGGAATTGATCTGGATAAAGCCCTTACATTAATGGCGGATCCTTTAATTCCATCAATAATCGCGTCATCAATATCAAAATCAATATGTTCTGGAAATTGCAGTTTGGGTTTAACTAAGCCCCGATAAAGTGCCTGAAGATCAGGCTCAAATAGGATTTGGCCCATAATCGCTTTTTCGACAGAGCTCTCATCCTTAAATGACAGTGGCTTATTTCTGACAAGCATTACATGCCAGCCATGATTTTCGACCATATTATTTACGAACCCAAGAAATACTCGATCGTCTTGAGCGAAGCGGCTTCGTTCGCAATCATCAAAAATCACGAGAACTTTCTTCATGTCGAGTAAAGGCAGTAACAAATCTGGTTTTAGAGTTAACTGAATTCCAAGGTCTTCGATTTTTTCGCTTAATATTGAGGAACCAGCTTTAATAGTGTTTTTCACTAAAGCGCTTATCGCGGCACCCACACCGTGTGCAACCTTATCAGATAAAGGGAGACAGGAAGCGGTAACCCGATTGAGAACCTCGTCATAATCGGATACACCAAATAGCGACACGCGACATGTCTTTACGTCTATTCCTTTTAGAGCAGCTTTAAGATCGTTCTCACAATAATAAGTCTTGCCTGAACCCCATTCGCCATGCAGGACTAACGCTTGAAGACCAATAGCGTCGCATTGCATGTAATTCTTAATTGCCTCGGTGATTTCATTGGCTTGCATTGCGTGTTCCCCAATCGGTCATTCCCGGATTTGCAGCACTAGATCAAGTGTTTACTGATTCAATATTTTTAACAGCTAATGTCTTCCGGTAGTGTCGAGAAAGTTGGTGTAGAGCCCCATCCGAAGCGAGTCGGCCCGGCGT
>CALFDL010000281.1 GCA_937950415.1 uncultured Collinsella sp.
CAACGTGCTCAAAGCGCGCGCCCGCCGCGAGGCAGCGGAGCGTCAGGCCGTAATCCTGGGCACCCGCAACGTCTTCTGGCGACACGCCAATGCGATCGATGAGCGCCTTCTCCACCATTAGAAAATGAGTAACGCAGTTATGGCTATAGAGCAGGTCGACGTTGAGCCTGGTCTTATAGACCGGCTGGCCCCTCTCCCCCGTTTTCTGGAACATGTCCTCGTCGCAGAACAGGACCTGCGGGCGACCGTCCTCGGCAGCCTTGTTCAGCACGGCAACATAGTGAAACAACGCATCCGGTTCCAGGATGTCGTCGTGGTCCAAGAATGCGATGTAGTCTCCAGTCGCTTGCTGAATACCTGCGTTGGTGTTGACCACGATGCCGCCGTTACCGGGCAGCTCGATGCGACGGACGCGCTCGTCGCGAGCGGCTGCCACAAGATTGGCCACTGCATCCCATTCGGGCGAGGCGTCCATCAGCAGCAATTCCCAGTTGTCATAGCTCTGGGCAAGCACCGAATCCAGCAACTCGCGCAGGTAGACCAGATCGGTCTTATAACACGGCACCACAATGCTCACGAGCGGCCTGTAGGCGAATGCCGCCGCGGCGACGCGCTGACACGCCAAGTCGCCCGGCTTTGCGCGATGTTGCTCAAACCAACGGCGATAGGCAGCATCATCCGCGCGCGCATCCTTCATGCGGTTCCAGCTGTCGTCGACCATACCGTTGTACAGGCGGCCATCCATGGCGCAAAAACCGCTCTGAATCTGGCCCGCGGGATCAGTTGCAATCGCAACAAAGTCTCGAATGTCCTCGGGCATCTCCACGCTCAGATACGTTTTATTGACGCGGCATCCGCTCTGCTGAGACACGTCGACCTGCGACTCGAACATATGAACCGTGGCATCGATGACATTCATATGCGTATCGAGTATCTCAAGCTGGGGCGTGCACTGGGAGTCTCCCGACCATGTGACCTCGTAGCGCCACACAGCACCCGAATCGGCCGGAAGATAACGGACGGCATCGATCTCGTAGCGGCCGCAGCGCTCGCCGCGCTGCGCATCGCGGATAAGCGCACACAGCACAGGCTTTGCCTTGTAGTTGATCTTGGATTCCAGCTTAGCCATACGGCTATCGAGGCGAATGGATCCAAGCTTTTGGCCACTGGATGCAAAGTCAATGTCAATCGACGAGCCATCCAAAAACGGAAGCACCAAGACGGCAAGCTCGCGCTCGTAGTCGGCAACCGAAGGACAGATTGCCAGCACGCGGCCATGATCGACCGGGAGTGCCAGCGATGGCACACAAGAGCCGCTCGTCGTCGCATGGGCAAACGCTTGAGAACCCTCCCGCTCAATAAGCGCGGTGACATCCTGACCGGCAAAACGAAGCAGCACATACAGACGGCCCTGACTGCGGCAAAGCGCCAAACGCTTGATACTCATCTACACTTCTCGCTTTCCCAGGGCGTTCGCTGCCATGCGTTTGCAGGCACCCAGGCGCCCAAACCTCAAGACGTCGTAATCGAACATGAGCTTTTTACATGCACGGGCATTGGGGGCCTTGCTGGTAAGCGCCGCACGCACCATAGCGGCAACAGAAGGAGCGCATTGTGCGAGCGCAGCATCGCCGCCCACGGCAGAACCGGCAAGCGCCGTGGCAACGGCAGCAAACACCTTGCCGCAGTCCGAACCCAGCAACCTGAGCGCATCGTACAGCACCAGATCGCATAGGAAGTACGCCAGGTCATCGGCATACTGGACATCGAGACCGTCGCGCTGCCAGTCAACCAGCACAGCGGAGTAAATCTTCACATGCTCCAGCAGACGCGTCTCGTCGTCATAGCGCATGGTATCCATGAGCGAACCCTTGCGCGCCACGCGGTAGTCATACAGCTTGCTCGAGATAAGCGCGGTCTTGCGCGAACGACCGTACACGGCAAAATCGAAGACCTGGTCCTCTCCATACTTAACGGTTTCGTCGAACACGATCCCGTTGCCCAGCAAAAACTCACGCTTGCAGGCAGTGCGCCATGCAAAAGGGCGAGAAGCTTCCTTAAACAGCAGGTCGGAGCTATAGCCTTCAAACGACACATCGCGCGGGCTCAGCACATAGTTAAGCCACGGATACCCCGCCTCCAGCGGATACGGATTCGCACCAAAGGTCAAAACGTCGCAGTCCTCGCGCTCAAAGGCATCAACGATCACACGGCATGCATCGGGCGTAAATCGGTCGTCGGAATCCAAGAACGCGACGATAGGCGCCGTGGACGCGGCGATGCCTGCATTACGTGCACTCGACAGGCCGCCATTCTCCTTATCGACCAGCGTAAAGCGCGCGTCCTTTTCGCAATAGGCAGCCGCAATATCGCGCGAGCCATCCGGCGAGCCATCGTTGACCAGCACACCTTCCCAATCGGGCATGTCCTGCGCAAGCAGGGAGTCCAGGCACCAGGCCAGGCACTCCTCCACCTTATAGATGGGAACGACAACGGAAATCTTGGGGGTAGCCATAGTCACTCGCTCCTACTGTGCGGCCGGAACGTCATCAGGGTGCGGGTTGTCGCCGTAGGTGCGCTGATACGTCAGCACGCGCCAGACCAGCGGCAAGCCGCCAATCTTAAAGTAATGCTTAAACGTATTGAGCTTGCCCGGCTTCTTAAAGTCAAAGCGTGAATCGATATAGGCGCGGGACGACTTGACCATCAGGCGCAAGTCGGTCTCGCCACGCGGATCGAACAGCGACAGGTCAAAGCGACCGGCATCCCAATCGGCCTTGAGCTCGGGAGATGCCTTCTTCCAAAACTGCTCACGCAGCTCATCGACCAGGCGCTCATCATTCCAACGGTACGTATCGACCTTCATGCGCATTAAAATCCCCTGGAGCTGAGCCTTGAGCTCGGGACGCTCATCCAAAAAGCGCTGCATCTCGGCATATTCGTCGCATACGCAAAACACCTTGTTGGGCGAATTAACGGAGCTCTTCTCGTTATCCTGGCGATAGCACAAAATGGGGTCCGCAATA
>CALFDL010000282.1 GCA_937950415.1 uncultured Collinsella sp.
TGTCGTTCGCTTTTGCCCGATAGGACGCATATCCGTACCAACGCTTAAAGGTTTTGCCTTTGAGCAGCTCGGTTGCTTTGCTGATTAGGCTCGCGTCCATGGTGTAGCGCATGGCCCCAAGCTGAATGCGCGGATAATTGCTAATGCCCAGCGCTGCCGGTTTCTCATCAAAATCAACAGTAATGGTCTCGGGTTTTTCGTCGCCGGTCAGAAGTTCGACTGATTGAGTCACAGGCTTAACCACCGGCTCCGTCACCGCAGCAGGCAGAAATGCCATACCGACAACGCCCACACCAACCACGGCGATCGCAAGCGCCAGAGCAATCAATCCAATACGGGCAGAGCGACTCACAGCAAAACACCTCGCAATGCAGATCTGCGTCATTTGCCCTAATGATACCGTCAGCTAACACTATCACCAAAAGAAGCCGCTCGCTCCCCACCACCACAAAGGAGACAGGCACCTTTGTGGTGGGTTTCGACGCTAACGGTCGACCATCTCACGCCATGAGATTAAACTTAATTTGTTATCTGAATTTATCTATTTCTATCTATCCTCAACAGCTTTTTGTTTCGGGGAGATCATATGAAGCCGTCTCATTCCACCGGTCGCAACGTCATCGCCATTCTCGCCGTACCCATCGTGATGCTCTTCCTTATCGTCATCACGCCCTTTTCTCTCGGTATCGCCTCGCCCTTCGATTTGTGCGGGATGGTCGACGCCGGCTCGCGTGCCACCTCGCTCTCCTTTATCTGCCGCGGCGTGTTTTACGAAGATAGAATTCCCACCGGATTTTGGCAGTCAAAGTTGCCACTGCTCGGTCAGATCGACGGATGCTCCCCCCATTTCTGCCTTGAACCTCAGGCGCTAAACTATCTGATCGACGACCAGCCACTCGACTCCATCACCCTCGCCTACGACTACGCACCAAACACCGATGAGCGCCACATGAACCAAGTCCTCGACAAGATGCTTGGACAGTGCGGGCTCACCGAGGAGGACGGTCGAACCATCTATAGCAACCAGAAATTAAAGCGAACAGAACTCCGCCGTGTCGGAAAAATCGAAGGGCGAAGTGGGGCCGCCTACTGGCAGGCCTGGGCAACACGCGACAAGAGCGAATTCGGACACAGCACCTATATGGTCACCGTCTACACCAAAGACGGAATTAAGGACAATGTTGACGATTTCGCGTCGTCCAAACTCGGCATCCCCAAAACAACCAAACCCGCCACCCCAGATGAAATCCTGTAGAGACATTCATTAAAATGCTGCCCAGCGATCACAATAACATCGAGCCCGCCCCCCACCACCACAAAGGGGACAGGCACCTTTGTGGTGATTTTCGACTCCGGCGCTCATCTGTCTCGATCTGTAACATCTAGCGGCCGTTTTTGACCCCAGATGTTACAGATTGAGATGAAATGCTCAGCGGCGCCCGTTTATCTAAATCTGTAACAACTACTCGGCAAATAAGGGTCCACCTGTTACAGATCGAGATAAACAGAAGACACCCGAATCGATAATCTAAATCTGCAACACCAAGCCCACTTTTAACGGCCCAGATGTTACAGATCGAGACAGACTGAAAACCACCGCAAAGGGGCACCTTTGTGGTGGTCGCGTTCTCTACTCTTTTGACGAGCCCGTGCTTCCCGATTCGGCGGTCCAGGGCATCTCATCCTCGAATAGCCATGTACGAGCAGATCCACCATCGCGTGCAGTCTGCGGGTCGGGCAGGCAGGTCTGGTCGTACGCGTCCATCACGCAACGATCCAAAAAATCGATCACCTGCTGCTGGTCGCCTTCAAGAATGTAGGTCACGCCGCCATCTTGGATATAGACGCCGTCCCCACCTCCGGCTTTTGCGTATTCCGGATTGTAGTTAACGGTGCGCATCAGTTTGCCATCAGATGAATACAACTTCAGCGTTGTATAGTAGCCACCGTTCACAGAACCACGTCGGCGCTCATAGGCATCCCAACCGTCCCAGCGTTTGAACGAACGCCCGTTTAGCAAGTCCAGCGCCTGTCGGGACAACTTCTCGTCCTTGGTATAGCGAGACGAGCCAAGTTCAATCATGGGGTAGTTGCTTATGCTTAGAATGCCCGGCGTTTCCTCGATATCGAGCGTTATCTCATCGGGCTTTGTAACGTCCGAAATCATTTGCCCGGGCATCGATGCAACAAGGGACGCCATCTCAACCGTCTGCTCAACCCCACTCGGCCCATAGAAGATAAGCGAGCCAAATAGGACCACGCCCGCAGCAGCGACGACGCAAGCCACCAACAGCAACAAAACAGAAGTGCAACGCTTCATCTTCAACTCCACAAACGAGAGTGTTTTGAGCTCACTTTAAAGCGCCAACTTCATACTGTCAATTCTAGATAGCATATGAACAAAGGCGCACTCCCCCATAGAGGAGAGTTGCAACCTCGATTTTAGCGCCCTCAAGACCCAACGAGCAGCACTTAACAAGTAGCCCCGGTTATACCTTTCTCTGACGCGACCCTCGCGAAGCGCGTGAGCGGCAGGGAAAGGTATAACCGGGGCGGACAAGTATGTGCGTTACTCGGCAGCGGCCTTGAACTTGTTGTAGTTGATCAGGCAGCCGGCCTTGACGATGGCGCGCTCCTCTGCCGTCATATCGGCGATGTAGAGCTCAATCTGCTCGGCCGTGCCGTCGGCGCGCACCACGTAGGCAGCGATATTCTTCAGGTCGCCATCGAGCGCGGCACGGATACCCGGCACAAAGACGTAGTCGCCCACCTCAAAGTTGGGCTCGGCCTCCATCTGGAAGGGAACCATGCCCCAGTTCATCACGTTGGAGCGATAGCGCTTGGTGGCGTACTCGTGGACGATGTTGGCCAGGCCACCGATCACGCGCTGGCAGCTCGCGGCCTGCTCGCGGGCGGAACCGTCGCCGGGCTTCTTGGCATAGAGCATAGAGCCGTACTCGGTCGCCTTGGCATCGGCCGTGACACCCGCGCCGGCCAGTGCCTCAAACACGCTGGCAAGCTCAGCATCGAGTGCCGCCAGGTCGCCCGCGGCTTCACCGGCAACGCGGCGCTTCTCCACGACGTCGACCTCCTTGGAGCGACCCACGTAGGCAGGGTCGCGGCGGCTGAGCGTAAACTCGGCCAGGCCCAGCGGGTTGGAGCGGAAAGAGCTCGTCTCGCCCGAAGGAATAAGCTCGTCGGTCGTGGTGACCGGGTCCATGATCTTGGAGCATACCTTGAGCAGGATATCGTCGCCGAGCGGCTCCATCGCGGGCCATGGCTTGATGTTGGGACCCTCGACCAGCTCGTCGGCAGGCTCAGCCTTGCCAAAGCCCCAGTACACGCGCTTCTTGTACGGCGCATCGTCAAAGGTGCACTCGCAGGCCTCGTCCCAAGTTTCCTCGGGCAGGTCGGTCGCTGGCGTCAGGATGCCGCCGTTGGCAGCCGTCGCCGCAATGGAGCGGGCGTCCATCAGGGCCACGGCGCTCAGCTGGCCGTTGCCCGGCTTGGAACCCTCGCGGTTGGGGAAGTTGCGCGTGGTGTGACGGATGGACAGGCCGTTGTTGGCGGGCGTGTCGCCGGCACCAAAGCACGGGCCGCAGAACGCCGTACGCACGATCGCGCCGGCCTCCATGAGGTCGTAGATGTAGCCGCGGCGCGTGAGCTCGAGCGCCACGGGTTGGCTCGTGGGATAGACCGACAGCGAGAACTCGCCGCAGCCGGTGTTGGCGCCCTTGAGCACGCGGGCAGCTTGGACCACGGAGTCGTAGTTGCCGCCCGAGCAGCCGGCGATAACGCCCTGCTGCACGTGCAGCTTGCCGTCGACGATCTTGTCGAGCAGGCTGAAGTGCGTCTTGCCTTCGCCGATCTTGGCGGCCTCGAGCTCGACCTCGTGCAGGATGTCCTCGAGGTTCTCGTTGAGTTCGTCGATCTCGAAGCCGTTGGAAGGATGGAACGGCAGCGCGATCATAGGCTTGATGCTCGACAGGTCGACCTCGACACAGCCGTCGTAGTAGGCGACATCGGCGGGCTTGAGCTCACGGTAGTCATCGCCGCGGCCGTGCATGGTCAAAAACGCGTGCGTGTCCTCGTCGGTAGCCCAAATGGAGGAGAGGCAGGTGGTCTCGGTGGTCATGACGTCGACGCCGTTGCGGTAGTCGGTCGTCATGCTCGAGATGCCGGGGCCCACGAACTCCATGACCTTGTTCTTGACGTAGCCCTTGGCAAAGACGGCGCGGATGATGGCGAGCGCCACGTCGTGCGGACCAACGCCGGGGCGCGGGGAACCCGTGAGGTAGATGGCGACGACGCCGGGGTAGGCGACATCGTAGGTGTCGCGCAGCAGCTGCTTGGCCAGCTCGCCGCCGCCCTCGCCCACGGCCATGGTGCCCAGGGCGCCGTAGCGGGTGTGCGAGTCGGAACCCAAGATCATCTTGCCGCAGCCAGCGAAGTTCTCACGCATAAAGGAGTGGATGACGGCGATGTGCGGCGGAACGAAGATGCCGCCGTACTTTTTGGCAGCCGAGAGACCAAAGACGTGGTCGTCCTCGTTGATGGTGCCGCCCACGGCGCACAGCGAGTTATGGCAGTTGGTGAGCACGTAGGGCAGCGGGAACTGCTCCATGCCCGAGGCGCGCGCCGTCTGGATGATGCCGACAAAGGTGATGTCATGGCTCGCCATGGCGTCGAAGCGAATCTTGAGCGCCTCGGGATCTCCGGACGTATTGTGTGCCTGGAGGATCGAATACGCGATGGTGCCACGCTTGGCATCCTCGGGCGTCTGCGTAATACCGCGCTCGGCAGCCTCGGCCGCAGGCACAACCTCGCTGCCGCCGCGCAGGTAGATGCCGTCCTCGTACAGCTTGACCATACTGTCTCCCACTCTGCCCAAAAGATTTGGGCGCATAGCATACATTCGTTCAATATCGTGCCATAGAACGGTTGCGAGTGGGTTACGAATCTGCGCGTTCACTTTATCTCGGTAAAGCACAGGACGAGCCCGGTGTAGGGCCGGCAGATTTGGCGCAAGAATGTCCCTTTCGACTAGTCATTTAAGAACGTCCCCAATGACTACCCATAACAACGCCGATGTTTTGGCGCGGACAGCGAAAGCCCGCCAGAGCGAGCAAGGTGCCTTGAAACAAGGCGGCATTGATCTTTTGATCATGCCGCCGAAGTTGAAAGGCAGATTGCCGCTCTGGCGGGCTTGCAGCGTCGAGCAGTTGCGGCGTTTGGTAAAACGCCGCAACGAACTAGCTCAGCATTGCATCCATCATCTCGGAGTTGACGGAGTCGTCGGCAGACC